>NZ_JBHXRG010000006.1:26023-251807 GCF_042716995.1 Nocardia sp. NPDC058640 | reverse complement strand
GTACCCCGAAGGGCCTTACCGCTCGACTTGCATGTGTTAAGCACGCCGCTAGCGTTCGTCCTGAGCCAGAATCAAACTCTCCGTTGAAGACTCTCAACCACACCCTCGAAAGGATGTAATCAGAAATATCTAAACTAGAGTCCGAAAACCTAGCAAGCCGAACACCAGCAAAAAAGATTCGCTGTTGTTCAAATTTTTGCCCAACTTCCTACCGACCGGGGGGTACGGAGAAGTTGGAACCAATAAAAAATTATTGGCACTGACATTCATCGACACACTATTGAGTTCTCAAAGAACACACGCACACACTTCTACCCAACATCTTCTCGGAGGGGTTTCGGTGAGGCAAGAGTTCAAACTTAGCTCAGGAACCATCCCGGAAGCAAGTCCCAGTTGGTGTAACCCTGAACACATGATCAGTCAGGCGCTCGACGTCCTACCTCGTGTCTGCAACCGCTGGGCGGCTGAGTCGGTGTCCGTGTCGCTCTGACTCGAATAAAGTTACGTGTCGACATCGACGATGTCAAATCCCCTGGTCAGGGGCACCAATCAGCCTCGAACCAACTCGCTGCGGTAGCCGTGAATCGTTCGCGACTCCAGTGTCCTACACCGGCGGGGATCGCGCCACGCAATGGTGCGCCGGTCACGCGGGGTAGGTCGTCGCGGTTGCAGCGGGAGGCGAGGTCGGGGTCGGTCGGCCAGGATCCGATGACCAGGCCGGCGCAGTCCACGCCCGCCGCGGTCAGGGTTCGGGTGGTGAGTTCGCTGTGGTTGAGGGTGCCCAGGCCCGCGGCGGCCACCACCAGCACGGGGGCGGCGAGTTTCTGGGCCAGGTCGAGCAGGGTGAACTCCCCCATCCGCACGAGCAGGCCGCCGGCGCCTTCGACCAGCACCAGGTCGGCGTCGGCCAGCGATTCGATCGCGGCGAGGGTGTCGTTCATGTCCAGCAGCGGCATGTTCGCGCGGCGGGCGGCGGTGTCGGGGGCCAGCGGCTCGGGGTAGCGGGCCAATTCCAGCGTGCGGGTCACGCCGGTCAGGCGGGTGATGTCGGCGAGGTCGCCCGGTTCGCCGGGGGCGATGCCGGTCTGAGCGGGTTTGCAGACCGCGACGGTGCGGCCGGTCGCCTGTGCGGCGGCGGCCACGGCGGCGGTGACGATGGTCTTGCCGACATCGGTCGACGTGCCACTGATGAGGAGAACGGTCATGCGCGCACCCACTCGAGATCGCGGATTGCCTGTTGAGCTTGCCCATTCATGCCGTCACCGATTCCCTGTTTCGCGCCGTCGCGAGGACCTCGCCCAAAACCTCGGCGATAGTGTCGAGTTCGTCGGCGGTGAGGTCGGCGCGGGCGGTGAGGCGAAGGCGAGAAGTGCCTTCGGGGACCGACGGCGGTCGGAAGCAACCGACGTCGAGGCCGCGGGCGCGACAGGCCTGTGCGGCGTCGAAGGCGACCTGGGCTTCGCCGAGGACCACCGAGACCACCGCGGAATCGGGGTCGGGGACTCCGGCGATCCGGGCGATGTCGGCGGCACGGTCGAGGACTCGGGTGGCCATCGAAGGGTCGCGGCGCAGCAGCGACAGCGCGGCGCGGGCGGCGCCGACCGCGGCGGGCGCCAGTCCGGTATCGAAGATGAAGGTGCGGGCGGCATCGATGAGGTGGGCGCGGATTCTGGCATCGGCCAGCACCACTCCGCCCTGTGCGGCGAATGCCTTCGACAGGGTCGCGGTGACGACGAGGTCCGGTTCGCCTGCCAGGCCCAGCTCGTGCACGAGACCGCGGCCGCCCGCGCCGCGCACACCGAGCCCGTGGGCCTCGTCGACGATCAGGATGGCGCCGTTCTCGCGGGTGACGCGATGGAGATCGGCCAGTGGCGCGAGATCGCCGTCGGCGCTGAAGACCGAATCGGTGAGGACGAGCGCGCGCTCCTCGGTGCGGTCGGCGAGCAATCGCTGCACCGCGTCGACATCGCGATGGGGTGCGATCGCGACCCGCGCGCGGGACAGTCTGCACGCGTCGACCAGCGAGGCGTGTGAACCCGCGTCGGAGACGACGAAGGTGCCGCGTCCGGACAGCGCCGTGACCACGCCGAGGTTGGCGGCGTAACCGGTGGCGAAGACCAATCCTGTTTCGGCGCCGACGAATTCGGCCAGTTCGAGTTCCAGGAGTGCGTGTTCGGTGGTCGTCCCGGTGACCAGGCGCGAGCCCGTGGCGCCCGCTCCCCAGCGGCGCACCGCCTCGATCGCGCCCTCGACCACCTCGGGGTGCCGGTGCAGGCCGAGGTAGTCATTGGAGGCGAGGTCGATGGCGGGCGACTCGGCGTCGCGCTCGCGCAGCTGCCTGCGCAGTCCGGCGTCGACCCGCTGCGCCGCACGCTCGTCCAACCAACTCAACGGATCCCTACTCACAGTTGAGGAGCATACTTGAACACCGTTCAGGAGGGGGGGACTCCCGGCGCACCAGCCGTCGTGGTCACGCGATCGACGCCTTCACTGCCGCCCGCACAGCCTCGGTGATGATGGCGATGTCGGCGGAGGTGCTGATGAACGGGGGCATGGTGTAGACGTTGTTGCGGAACGGGCGCAGCCAGGCGCCCGCATTCACCGCGGCGTCGGTCGCGGCGCGCATATCGACCGGTTCGTCGAGTTCGACGACGCCGATCGCGCCGAGCACGCGAACCTCGGCGACGCCGGGCAGTTCCGCGAGGGGTGCGAGGCCCGCGCGCAGCTCGGCCTCGATCCGGGCCACTTCGGCGCGCCAGTCCCGTGACAGCAGCAACTCGATCGACGCGACCGCCACCGCGCACGCGAGGGGATTGCCCATGAAGGTCGGCCCGTGCATCAACCCGCCGTGCGCGGCGCTGATCGTCTCGGCGATGCGGGAGGTGCACAGCGCGGCGGCCAACGTGAGGTATCCGCCGGTCAGCGCCTTGCCGACACACATGACGTCGGGCGAGACACCCGCGTGGTCGGCGGCGAACAGTTCGCCGGTGCGGCCGAAGCCGGTGGCGATCTCGTCGAAGACGAGCAGGACGTCGTTGTCGTCGCAGATCCGGCGCAGTTCGGTGAGGTAGCGGGGGTCGTGCCAGCGCATGCCGCCCGCGCCCTGCACGACCGGTTCCACGATCACCGCGGCCAGTTCGTCGCGATGGGTAGCGACCGCGCGTTCGAGTTCGGCGACGTAATCCGGTTCGAAATCGCGCGGCGGTGCGGGGGCGAAGACCTGCTCGGTGAGCACGTCGGTCCACAGGGCGTGCATCCCGCCGTCGGGGTCGCACACGCTCATCGGGGCGAAGGTGTCGCCGTGGTATCCCCCGCGCCAGGTCAGCATCCGGTTCTTGGTCGGGCGGCCGAGGCTGCGCCAGTACTGCAGGCACATTTTGGTCGCGACTTCGACCGAGACCGACCCGGAGTCACAGAGGAAGACCTTGTCCAGGCCGGCGGGGGTGAGTTCGACGAGTAGTTGGGCCAGCCGGGTCGCCGGTTCGTGGGTGAGGCCGCCGAACATCACGTGACTCATCCGCCGGGACTGCGCGAGCAGGGCCGCGTCGAGAACGGGGTGGCAGTAGCCGTGCACGGCCGCCCACCACGAGCTCATCCCGTCGACGAGCTCGCGGCCGTCGGCCAGCGTCAGCCGGGTGCCCGCCGCGCTCGCCACCACCAGTGGTTCCGTGGTGGCGGGGAAGCCGCCGTAGGGATGCCAGACGTGTGCGGCATCGAGGGCGGCGATCTGCTCGGGGCTCAGGTCCACAGGTTTCCTCGTCGTTGCACCGGCACCGCCGCGACGACGGTCTTGAACACCGTTCAAGTTAGCACTTGCCGCCGCGCGCTGACCCTCTGTCGGCGTGATTTGCCGGGCTCGCTGCCCGCACCGGCGCGGCGTCTGCGGGCCAGGCGCCAGGGCCTGAGCTGCGGGGATCGAGCGCCCGGTCACATCGTGCGCGGTGGGGTGGGGGGTTCCATTACTGTCGTAGCATGTCGAGCCCGAACGACCGACCCGAGGTGTGGCCGGGCACCGCGTATCCGCTGGGCGCGACCTACGACGGTGGGGGTACGAACTTCTCGGTGTTCTCCGAGGTCGCCACCAAGGTCGAGCTCTGCCTGATCGCCAAGGACGGCACCGAGACGCGCATCGATCTCGACGAGGTCGACGGTTACGTCTGGCACGCCTATCTGCCCTCGGTGATGCCGGGGCAGCGCTACGGGTTTCGCATCCACGGCCCCTACGAGCCCGAGCTCGGATTGCGTTGCGACCCCAGCAAATTGCTGCTCGACCCGTACGGGAAGGCGTTCGACGGCGAGTTCGTCAACGATCCTTCGCTGTACACCTACGGGCTGGATTCGTTGGGGCACACCATGACCGGGGTGGTGATCAACCCGTTCTTCGACTGGGGTCCCGATCGGCCGCCGAACCGGCCCTATCACGAGACGGTCATCTACGAAGCGCACGTCAAGGGGTTGACGATGACGCACCCCGATATTCCGGAAGAGCTGCGCGGCACCTATGCGGGGCTGGCACATCCGGCGATCATCGGACATCTGAAGTCGTTGGGCGTCACCGCGATCGAGCTGATGCCCGTGCACCAGTTCTTCCACGATCACGTGCTCACCGATCAGGGATTGCGAAACTACTGGGGCTACAACAGCATCGGGTATCTCGCACCGCACAACCAGTATTCCGCGCGCCCGCGTGGCGACGGGGCGGTGGCGGAGTTCAAGGCGATGGTGCGCGCGATGCATCTCGAGGGCATCGAGGTGATCCTCGACGTGGTCTACAACCACACCGGCGAGGGCAACCACAACGGGCCGACGTTGAGCCTGCGCGGTATCGACAATGCCGCCTACTACCGCCTCGACGACGCCGAACCCGAGCACTACAAGGACTACACCGGCACCGGCAACAGCCTCAATGTCCGGCATCCGCACACGCTGCAGCTGATCATGGACTCGCTGCGGTACTGGATTCTGGACATGCACGTCGACGGGTTCCGCTTCGACCTCGCCGCGACCCTGGCCCGCGAATTGCATGATGTGGACCGGCTTTCCGCGTTCTTCGACCTCGTGCACCAGGACCCGGTGGTGAGCCAGGTCAAGCTCATCGCCGAACCGTGGGACGTGGGCGAGGGCGGCTATCAGGTCGGCAATTTCCCGAGCCTGTGGACGGAATGGAACGGCAAATACCGTGACACGGTGCGGGATTACTGGCGGGGTGAACCAGCGACGTTGGGCGAGTTCGCTTCTCGGCTGACCGGGTCGTCGGATCTGTACGAGTCCACGGGGCGTCGTCCGGGTGCCAGCATCAACTTCGTCACCGCGCACGACGGTTTCACGTTGCGAGATCTGGTGTCCTACAACGAGAAACGCAACGACGCCAACGGGGAGGGCAATCGCGACGGGGAGAGTCACAACCGGTCGTGGAACTGCGGCGTCGAAGGCGAGACCGACGATCCGCGGGTGCTCGCGCTGCGGGCCCGTCAACAGCGCAACCTGCTGGCCACGTTGATCCTGAGTCAGGGCACGCCGATGCTCGCCCACGGCGACGAGATCGGGCGCACCCAGCTGGGCAACAACAATGTGTACTGCCAGGATTCGCCGCTGGCATGGATGGACTGGTCGCTGGCCGACACCAACGCCGATCTACTCGAATTCACCCGCACGGTGATCGCCTTGCGCACCGAGCACCCGATCTTCCGGCGTCGCCGCTTCCTGGCCGCGGGTCCCAGCGACGATCAAGGGCACCGGCGCGAGATCGCCTGGTTCGCGCCGGCCGGTGCCGAAATGACCAACGACGACTGGGACAGTGGCTTCGGCAAGTCCCTGGCCGTGCTGCTGGACGGCGACGGTATCGCCGAACCGGGGCCGCGGGGTGAGCGGATCACCGACGACTCGTTCCTGCTGTGTTTCAACGCCCACGACGAGGCGATCGATTTCGTGCTGCCCGGCCCGGAGTTCGGGGCGCAATGGACACTGGCTCTGGACTGTTCGACCCCCACCGGTGCGGCCGACGCGGTGTACGCCGCCGCGGCCACGTTGCCGGTGGCCAGCCGTTGCCTGCTCGTACTGCGCCGAACCGCCTAGCCGCCGAGACGATGACCGAGACCTACGTGACCGATCCGCTGACCCTGTTGCATCGCGCCCCCCTGCGGGCGAGCACGGTGCGAAGCACCTACCGGTTGCAGTTGCGCCCGGACGCGCTCACCTTCGCCGACGCTCGTGCGATCGCGGAATACCTGCAGCAGCTGGGCATTTCGCATCTGTATCTGTCGCCGATCCTGACCGCGGCGCACGGATCGACGCACGGGTACGACGTCACCGATCCGACCACGGTCTCCGCGGCCCTGGGCGGACCGACCGGGCTCAAAGCCCTGTCCGACGAAGTGCGCAGTCGCGGAATGGGTTTGATCGTCGACCTGGTGCCCAACCATGTGGGGGTGGCCGATCCACGGCAGAACCCGTGGTGGTGGGATGTGCTGCGCAACGGCCAGAAGTCGCAGTACGCCAAGTATTTCGACATCGACTGGACGACCAGCAACGGCGCGGGCGGGCGGTTGGCGCTGCCGGTACTGCAGAACGAGAACGACCCGGCGGCCTTGACCGTGGACCGCGCCGGGCCCGAACCCATGCTGGCACTGCATGATCTGCGATTCCCGATCGCGGCGGGCACCGACGGCGACAACGCGCTGCGCATTCACGACCGTCAGCACTACCGGCTGGTGAGCTGGAAGGCCGGGGTGTGCACCTATCGGCGGTTCTTCGCGGTGAACAGTCTGGCCGCGATCCGGCAGGAGGACCCGGAGGTGTTCGAGGCCACGCATCGGGAGCTGGCCGCCTGGTGCGAACACGATCTGATCGACGGTGTGCGGGTGGACCATCCGGACGGGTTGTCTTATCCCAGCGCGTATTTGACCCGGTTGCGCAGGCTGATCGGGCCGCAGCGGCTGCTGCTGGTGGAGAAGATCCTCGCCAACCGCGAACCATTGGACGCGACGCTGCCGGTGGACGGTACTACCGGGTACGACGCTCTCTCCGATATCGGTGGGGTGTTGATCGATCCGGCGGGCGAGACGACACTGACCGAGCTGTCGCAGCATGTCGCCGGACACGGTAGCGACCGGGCGTGGTTCGGGGAGACCGAGCATCGGATCAAGCGCGCGGTAGCGGAAACCATTCTGGCGCCGGAGATTCGGCGTTTGGTCGCCGCGATCAAGCGCGACGGCAACGCGGGCAGTTTCGACACGCTCGCGGTGACCAACGCGACCATCGAGGTGCTGGCGTTCATGCCGGTGTACCGGGTGGATTACGCGCCGCTGGCCGGGATGACCGCCGCGGTCGTGGCGGAGGTGGAGAAGCGCAATGCCGAACTGACAGCGCCACTTTCGGTACTGGTGACAGCACTGTCGGTGGGTGGCGAGGCGGCGACGCGGTTCTCGCAGGTCTGCGGGGCGATCACCGCGAAGTCGGTCGAGGACACCATGTTCTATCAGGGTGCGCGGCTGGTTTCGCTGCAGGAAGTCGGCGGGAACCCGGCGCGATTCGGCCACTCCGTCAACGACTTCCACCTGTCCAACAGCGAACGGGCGCAGCGCTGGCCCGCGACCATGACCACGATCTCCACCCACGACACCAAGCGCGGGGAGGATGTTCGCGCGCGGATCGGGGTGCTGTCGCAGGTCGCGGATGTGTGGTCGCAGCGGGTGCGCGGGTGGTTGGAGACGACGCCCGCGCCGGACGGGGCGACGGCACTGTTCTTGTTGCAGAACATGTTCGGGGTGTGGCCTGCCGACGGGCGCCCCGCCTCGTCGGTGCCCGGGCTGCGGGATCGGCTGCACATGTTCGCGGAGAAATCGATTCGCGAGGCGGGCACCAAGACTTCCTGGGAGGAACCCGACGCGGAGTTCGAGTCGGCCGTGCACGGGTGGCTCGACGCGGTGATCGACGGGCCGGTCGGCACCGGCATCGGCGATCTCGCCCACGAACTCGCACCCCATGCGTGGTCGGATGCGGTGGCGCAGAAGCTCTTACAGCTGGGCGCGCCGGGGATTCCCGATATCTACCAGGGCACCGAACTGTGGGAGGACTCGCTGGTCGACCCCGACAACCGTCGTCCGGTCAACTTCGCCGCCCGCGTCGGAATGCTCCAATCCCTCACCGACACACCGACTCTGGACACCACCGGCGCGGCGAAGATGTGGGTCGTGGCCTATGCGCTGTGGTTGCGCCGAGAACGGCCGGAATGCTTCGTCGGCGGGTCCTACCGGCCGATGTACGCGGTCGGCGAGCACGCGCACCGGTTCATCGCCTACGGGCGAGGCCCCGCAGGTGAAGCGGCGGAGGTGATCGTGGCGGCGACCCGACACTCGGTGGGCCTGACCGCGACCGGTTGGCTCGACACCCTCTTGCCGCTGCCCCCTGGCAACTGGACCGACCGGCTCACCGGAAACACCTTCGCCGGCAGCGCGCGGTTGGACAAGCTGTTCACCCGTCTGCCGGTCGCACTACTGGTGCGTTGAGCAGCGGCGTCGAACAGAACTCAGCTGCGCGAGGCGGTGCGGGTGGCGCCGATGGTCCAGCGGACGGTGGCGACCGTTGCCGCGACCAGGACCGCGAGTTGCGCAGAGCCGACTACGAGTAGCAGCAGGGCAGCGATGACCAGCGCCGCGGCCAGGGCCTCTAGCTTGTCGAGCGGCCATGCGGTGCCTGCGATGTCCACGGTCGTGGTGGGGGCGGGTGAGGTGAGCACTGCCATGCTGACCAGGATAGGCGCACATCGAAGTTCGGGCCACCGAACTTTTGCGAAGATCGCAGTCGGGAACATCACACAGCGGGTATTCGTTGTGCTGGTCATGCCACTCACAGGAGAGTACGCACCGAGCACTTCGGACTGGGCACGTGAACAGGCCGAGACCTACGAGAAGTCCGGCGGCGCAGAGGGTACTTCGATGCAGGGGAAACCCGTCATCCTGCTCACCACCCGGGGCGCCAAGACCGGCAAGTTGCGCAAGACGCCGCTGATGCGGGTCGAGCACGACGGCGAGTATGCCGTGGTCGCGTCGCTGGGCGGGGCGCCGAAGAACCCCGTCTGGTACTACAACATCAAGGCCGATCCGCATGTGGAACTGCGTGACGGCACCGTCAGCAAGGACTACACCGCGCGCGAGGTGTTCGGCGAGGAACGCCAGGTGTGGTGGGACCGGGCGGCGGCGGTGTGGCCCGATTACAACGAGTACACCAAGAAGACCGATCGCGTGATCCCGGTCTTCGTGCTCACGCCGCGCTGAAAACCCCAGGTCGCCGGGCACCCGCTGGGAGTTGACCAGCGGGTGGTTCCGCTGAGGGAGGGTGCGGACCGGCTCGGTAGGATTGGCCGGGTGTCCCCCATCGCTGACGTCGCCGCCGTGCCCGTAATCCGTCCGCCGCTGACCGCGGACGAGATCGACGCAGCAGCACAGCGAATTTCGGGGATCATCGAGCCGACTCCGCTGCAGTACAGCGCGCGACTGTCGGCGAACACCGGTGCGCAGGTCTACCTCAAGCGCGAGGATCTGACCGCGGTCCGTTCCTACAAACTGCGCGGCGCCTACAACCTGATGGTGCAGCTCACCGCCGCCGAACGCGCGGCCGGTGTGGTGGCCGCCAGCGCCGGCAATCACGCGCAGGGTGTGGCGTTCGCGTGTCAGGCGATGGGTGTGCGCGGGCGCATCTACGTGCCGACCACCACCCCCAAGCAGAAGCGGGACCGCATCCGCGCGCACGGGGCTGAGTTCGTCGAACTGATCGCGGTCGGCGATACCTACGACGCGGCCGCCGCGGCCGCCGCCGACGATGTCGCGCGCACCGGCGCCACCATGGTGCCCCCGTTCGACGACCCGCGCACCGCCGCGGGCCAGGGCACCATCGCCGCGGAGTTCCTGGAACAGCTGGGCACCGCGCCCGATCTGGTCATCGTCCCGGTCGGCGGCGGCGGCTGTCTGGCCGGCATCGGCACGTACCTGCGCGAACGCGCCCCGCAGACCGGGCTGCTGGGTGTGGAGCCCGCGGGCGCTGCCTCGCTGACCGCGGCGTTGGTGGCCGGTGCGCCGGTGACGCTGCCCGAGATCGACCCGTTCGTCGACGGTGCCGCGGTGCGTCGCATCGGCGACCTGCCCTACCGCGCCGCGGCGTCGTTCGGTGGCCGGATGATCTCGCACGCTTCGCTGCCGTTGCTCACCACGCCCGAATCATCCTCCGGCACAGCACCTTTCCAGGTGATGCTGATCGACGAGGGCGCCATCTGCACCGCGATGCTGGACCTGTACCAAAGCGAGGGCATCATCGCCGAGCCCGCGGGCGCGCTGGCCACCGCGGCGCTGGCCGAGATCGATCTCGAACCCGGCAGCACCGTGGTGGTGCTGGTGTCGGGCGGCAACAACGACATCTCGCGCTACGGCGAGATCATCGAACGGTCGCTGGTGCACCGCGGGCTCAAGCACTACTTCCTGGTGGACTTCCCGCAGGAGCCCGGTGCGCTGCGCCGCTTCCTCGACGATGTCCTGGGCCCCGACGACGACATCACCATGTTCGAGTACGTCAAGCGCAACAACCGCGACACCGGGGCGGCGCTGGTGGGCATCGAACTGGGCGCCACCGACGACCTGGCATCGCTGATGCATCGCATCGAGGAATCGCCGATCCAGGCCGAACGCCTGGAACCGGGTTCCCCCGCCTACCGCTACCTCACCTAGGCAAGGATCACGCGGCCGCGCGGTCCTCGCGCGGTCCGGATTCGCGGCTCGCGCGCACGCTGGACATGATCAGCGGCAGCAGCCAGCCCATGGCGAGCTGGTCGTACGGCAGCAGGATCTGGTCGAGGCGGTTGTGGACGTAACCCACCGACAGCCCCGATTCCGGATCGACCCAGCCGAACGAACCGCCCAGACCGATGTGGCCGAAACCGTGCCGTGCGCCCGGGGCGGGCAGCGAGTGGTAGCCCAGATGCCACATCATCGGCAGGTAGAACAGCGCGTGGTCCAGGCGATAGGTCTGGACCTTGCGGATCGCGGCGTGCGTGCTGGGCCGCAGGAACGGTGAACCGTCGACGGTGGCGCCGTCGGCCAGCGCGGCATACATCCGCGCGAGCCCGGCGGCGGTGGCCACGCCGTTGCCCGCGGGCATCTCGGTGTTCAGGATGGTCGGGTCGTCGCCGTCGAGAATGCTGTCCAGACCCGGAACGAACAGGCAGCGAGCGGCCGCACCGAGCGGTCCCGGCAGCCGGAAGCCGACCTTGCCGAGGAAGGCCGCGGCCAGCGGATGCGCGACGAAACTCAGGTGCGCGCCGGTCAGCCGGGCGTATTCGGTGCTCGAATCCACCGGCGGGCGACCGAGGTGGATGCCGTCGATGCCCAGCGGGTCGGTGACCTCGGTGCGGATCAGTTCGCTCATGCTCGCGCCGGTGACGCTGCGGGCCAGGCCCGCGAGCAGCCAACCGTAGGTCAGCGCGTGGTAGGTCGGCACGCCGCGCATCCGGTCGGGGGACGCCATGGCCAGGCGGTCTTCCATCAGCTCGTGATCGAGGGATTCCGCGGCGGAGTTGGCGACCGCGGACAGCGAGGACAGTCCGGCGCGGTGGGTGAGCACGTCGGCGACGGTGATCGAGCCCTTGCCGTGGGCGGCGAAACGCGGCCAGTATTCGGCGATCGGGGCCTGGTAGTCGATGAGTCCGCGGTCTGCCAGGCGGTGGATGACCGTGGCGGTGACGCCCTTGGTCGCGGAGAACACGATGGGCGCGCTGTTGGCGGTCCACGCGGTGTCGCCCGCGCTGCCTGCCCAGAAGTGGGCGATGGGTTCACCGTGTCGGTAGATCGCCAGCGCGCCGCCCGCATCGCGGCGATGGCCGACCAGCGCGGCGAACGCGCGCACCAGCGGGCCGAATCCCGCCGGGGCGAAACCGCCGACACCGGCCGGGAGGGCAGCGCTTTCCTGCCCGTAAGCGTCGTTGCTCATTGTCCGATTGTACGGCGTTATGCCCTTTCGGCAATGCCGCGAACGGAGACCGTGGCCGACCTGTTCCCCGCCGTCATCACTGGGTGATCACCGTGCCCGCGCCGTCCCCTTCTTCGAGCACGGCGAAACTGTGGCCTGAAATCAATGTTCCCGCACCGCTTTCGGTGGCCGGTGACCATGCCAGCAGCACACGACCGTGTACCGGGATCACCACTTCGTCCTCGGCGAGGTTGCACACCACCGAGATTCGGCCGCGACGCAAGATGAACCATCGTTGCGCTTCGTCGTAGTCGGCCCACACCCGTTCCAGCCAGGGGTCGGTGAACTCCGGTCGCGATTTCCGCAAGGCGAGCAGGCCGCGGTAGCAGGCGAGCAAGCGGGCGTTCGGTTCGTGCCGGATCTCGGTCCAGTCGAGCTTGGAGCGGGTGAAGGTCGCGGGGTCCTGCGGGTCGGGGACGTCGTGCGCGGACCAGCCGTGCTCGGCGAATTCGGCGCGACGACCGGTGGCGGTGGCCGCGCCGACGACCGGGTCGGTGTGGGAGGTGAAGAACTGGAACGGGGTGCTCGCGCCCCATTCCTCGCCCATGAACAGCATCGGGGTGCTCGCCGACAACAGCACCAGCGCCGCTTTCACCGCGAGCTGGCCGGGAGTGAGGTAGGCGCTGGGCCGGTCGCCGGTCGCGCGGTTGCCGATCTGATCGTGGTTGCAGGTGTAGCCCAGCAGGGCGCTGCCGGGGATGAGGTCGCGGGGAATGGGGGCGCCGTGAGTGCGGCCGCGGAAGCTGGAATAGGTTGCGGCGTGGAAGAACCCGTGCGTCAGCGTCTGCGCCAGGCAGGCCAGGGAGCCGAAATCGGCGTAGTAGCCCTGTCTTTCGCCGGAAACCGCGGTGTGCACGGCGTGGTGGAGGTCGTCGTTCCATTGGCCGGTCAGGCCGTAGCCGCCTGCGGCGCGCGGGGTGATCAGGCGGGGGTCGTTGAGGTCGCTTTCGGCGATCAGGGACAGCGGGCGGCCCAGATGTGCTGAAAGAGCAGTGGTTTCGACGACGAGTTCTTCCAGCAGGTGGGTGGCGGTGCGGTCGACCAGCGCGTGGACGGCGTCGATGCGCAGGGCGTCGAGGTGGAATTCGCGCAGCCAACGCAGGGCATTGTCGATGATGTAGGCGCGCACCGCGTCGGAGCCGGGGCCGTCCAGGTTCAAGCTTTGGCCCCAGGTGTTGCGGCCGGTGGTCAGGTAGGGGCCGAAGCGGGGTAGGTAGTTGCCGCAGGGGCCCAGGTGGTTGTAGACCACGTCCAGGCAGACGGCCAGGCCGCGCGCGTGGCAGGCGTCGACGAAGCGTTGCAGGCCGTCGGGGCCGCCGTAGGTTTCCTGGACCGCGTACCAACCCACGCCGTCGTAGCCCCAGTTGTGGGTGCCGTCGAAGGCGTTGACCGGCATGAGTTCGACCGTGGTGACGCCGAGGTCGACCAGGTGGTCCAGGCGTGCGATGGCGCTGTCGAAGGTGCCCTCGGGGGTGAAGGTGCCGATGTGCAGTTCGTAGAACACCGAGCCCGCGAGTTGCCTGCCGGTCCAGTTCTGATCGGTCCAGGCGGTCGGGTCGAGGTCGTGCACGGCGGAGGTTTCATGCACGCCGTCGGGTTGGCGGGGTGAGCGCGGGTCGGGCAGCACCGTGGGGTCGTCGTCGATCAGAAAGCCGTAGCGGGCCCCCTGACCTGCGTCGACGCGCACCGACCAGTTGCCGCCGCCATTGCGACGCATCGGGTGTAGCACCCCGTCCAGTTGCAGCCGCACCGTTCGCGCCTCCGGTGCCCACACCCGAAACTGCCTCATCGGCTCAGCATCGCATGCCCCGCGCCCGCGTGCTCGATCAACGATTCACTGCGAGTACGCGGTGACGCCGACCGGGCCGGTGCCGATGCACAGGGACTGCGGCTGATCGAGGGATCGGATCCGCAGGGTGTCGCCGCCGCCGAGCAGTCGGACGTACACGGTGTTCAGGCCCGCGCGCACGTCGGCGATCGTCTCGGTCTCACCTTCGAACGACAGCGCTATCCGGCCGTCACGTTCGGCGTTGTAGTTGAGCTGGGCGGTCCAGTCGCGGATCTGCATGGGGCCGCTCAGGGGGAGGTTGACGGCGGTGGTGTCGCGCAGTCGGTGACCACAGCGGGGTT
The DNA here is from genome assembly GCF_042716995.1 of Nocardia sp. NPDC058640. Lineage (NCBI taxonomy): Bacteria > Bacillati > Actinomycetota > Actinomycetes > Mycobacteriales > Nocardiaceae > Nocardia > Nocardia sp. NPDC058640. The sequence continues at coordinate 237,662 of NZ_JBHXRG010000006.1, read as the reverse complement.
CTGGGCCCTCGATGATGGCTCTGTTCCACCAGACCTGTGCGTCGACGATCGCGCCCTGGTCGGTGATCATGCGTAGGCGTGGGGTCGACAGGGCGAAGGTGGTGGGGGTGGCGATGGGGGCGAAGACGCGGTCGGTCATGTTCTCGGGGAAAGCCAAGGGGTTCAAGACATTCCACGGGACTTCTTGTGGGAGCAGGGGGGCGTCGGCGGCGTTCGGCAGGGCTGCTCGGACGCCGGTGATGTAGGTGCGGGCGGGGCTGGGTTCCCATGATCGGGTGAAGGTGACCGTGGAGTACACGCTGCTCGCGACGAACACCGCTGTTGCGGCGACACCTGCTAGCCGGCGCGCGCGGCCGGCTTCTCTCGGTACCCACGCGCGAGTCCCGTGCGCGTGATCCCTGACGCTGGGGCGACGGTCGGGGAATCTCACCGTGTTCGCCGAAACTTGTTGGCGCACAAGGTCATTTGTTCGGTCTGCCGGACGCGTGCGAGGCGGTGCCAGGCCGATCAGCGCAAGGCTGACCGTGGCGATCACGGCGAGGTCTGCGAAGTAGCGCATGGACTGCAGCAGCAGGCCCGCGGTGCTGGGGCCGTCGCGCAGCAGGACCACCGGTGCGATGGTGGCGACCGCGTACGCGACTGTGCACACACCGACGGCGATCACCCGGCGTCGAGTGCGAAACGTCCACGCCGCCACCATGATCAGCAGAATCCAACTCAGTGCGACCATCGACCCCGGCGGATCAGCCCATGGGGTGGCGGGTTGCCAGCGCTCCCAACGCCACGGGCCGCCCAACAGGGCGGGCACCAGACCATCCGACATCGCCCGGCCCCAGACGATCCCGGAATGTTCGGGAGCCGACAGCCCGCGCGGACGTTGGATCACGAACAGGAAGCACGCCGCCCAGGCCAACAACACCGCACCGGCCGCCGTCCACAACGCCGCCGCACGCCCGACCGCCTCGCGCACCGACCCGCCCGACACGTGCGCCACCAGCACGACGACCGCGAACGCCACCGGCAGCACGACCACCGATTTCTCGAAGAACAACAACGCCACCGCGAACACCACCGCACCCGACACCGCGTACCTGCGCTGCCCTGTTCGCACCAGTCGCACCGCGTCCGCGCTCACCCAGGCCAGGGCTATCTGCAACGGCAGCGCGTTCACCGCCGCCGACCACCAGGCGAACGCGGGCACCGTCAGCGGCACGAACAGGTAGAAGGCCAGCGGCACCAGCAGCCACGTGCGGACCCCGAGCAGCACGACGAGCAGCCGCAGCACAGCCAGCGAAGCGAGCAACTGCAAGCCGACCAACACCACGACCGCGGCCGCCCAGTTCAGCGGTGCCACCTCGGTGACCAGCCACGTCAGCACGAAAGCCAACGGCATCACGTGCCCGTCGTGACTGGTCAGCAGCAATTCCGTCGAGAACAGCGGCTGCGCGCTCACCCGCCCGATCAGCAGGAAATCGTCCCAGTAGAAGAACCCCGACGCCGCGACCCAGCCACGCAACACCAGCTGCACCACGATCAGCGCGGCGGCAACGAGCAGGACCGACCGCCCGGACATCCGCCACGGCACCGGGCGCGACGGGTCCCGCGAGTGCGGTGGTGAGTCGAGCAGCGGCGTGGACATCACGTCTTCCGACGCTAGCCCGTCGTTCGCGGAGCGGCCATCACCAGCCGTCACAGGGGTGTCGGCCGCGCGATGTGGTCCGCCACCGGTGTCGGATCAGCCCAGGCAGCCCGGACCGAGTAGCGCTTTCAGGTCACCCATCAGTGCCGAGGACGGGGAGACCCGCCAGGCGTCGTCGAGTTTGAGCATGGTGGTCTTCTCGCGGGCGCCCACGTGGCGGATGAACACATCCGAGGTGCCCTGGTGGCGGATGAGCACCTTCTTGAGCTCGCCGAGCTTGTCGGGCGTGCACATGCGCGTGGTCATGACCACCGCGACCGGTTTGGCCACGCCGATCGCCGAAAGATCCGGTACGACAAGGTCGTTGGCGATCAGGGAGATGCGGTCGTCACGCACCGAGACGCGGGCCTTCACCAGCACCACGGCGTCCTCGACCACGTCCATGCCGAACACCGAATACGACTGCGGGAAGAACAGCACTTCCACACCACCGGTGAGGTCCTCGAGCTGCGCCGACGCCCACGCCAGGCCGTTCTTGTTGATGCGGCGGTTCACCGAGGCCAGGATGCCGCCGATGGTGACCTGCGCGCCGTCCTTGACGTCGCCCTCCAGGATCGCGGGGATCGGCGTATCGACCTGCGCGGCCAACACATGCTCCACCCCGTTGAGCGGATGCCCGGACACGTACAGGCCCAACATCTCTCGTTCGAGGGCGAGCTTGTGCTTGGTCTCCCATTCGTCCTCGGGCACCTTCACGTTGAACACCGACGCCATCGAGTCGTCGCCGTCGTCCAGGCCGCCGAACAGGTCGAACTGGCCGATCGCCTCGGCCTTCTTGGTCGACATCACCGCGTCGATCGCATCGGAATGGATCAGCAGCAGGCCCTTGCGCGGGTGCCCGAGGGAATCGAAACCGCCTGCCTTGATCAGCGATTCGGTGACCTTCTTGGAGCACGCGATCGCGTCGATCTTGTTCAGGTAGTCGGAGAAGTCGGTGAACTTCGATTTCTCCTTGCGCGCGGCGATGATCGAACCGACCACGTTGGTGCCGACATTGCGGACCGCGCCCAAACCGAACCGGATATCGGTGCCGACCGAGGCGAAGTTCAGTTCCGACTCGTTGACATCGGGCGGCAGCACCGTGATGCCCAACTTGCGGCAATCCGACAGGTAGATCGCGGCCTTGTCCTTGTCGTCACCGACCGAGGTGAGCAGACCCGCCATGTATTCGGCCGGGTAATTGGCCTTCAGATACGCGGTCCAGAAGGAAACGAGGCCGTAACCCGCGGCGTGCGATTTGTTGAACGCGTAACCGGCGAACGGAAGAATGGTGTCCCACAGCGCCTTGATGGCGGGTTCGGAGAATTCGTTGGCCAGCATGCCGTCGCGGAAGCCGGCATAGGCCTCTTCCAGCACCGACAGTTTCTTCTTACCCATGGCGCGGCGCAGAATATCGGCCTGGCCCAGTGAGTACCCGGCCACTTTCTGCGCGATCTGCATGATCTGTTCCTGATAGACGATCAGGCCGAAGGTGTCGGCCAGGATCTCTTTCAGTGGCTCTTCGAGTTCGGGGTGAATCGGTTTGACTTCTTGGCGGTTGTTCTTGCGGTCGGCGTAGTCGTTGTGGGCGTTCATGCCCATCGGACCGGGGCGGTACAGCGCCAGGACCGCGACGATATCGCCGAAGCCGGTGGGTTGCATGCGGCGCAGCAGATCGCGCATGGCGCTGCCGTCGAGCTGGAACACACCCAGCGTGTCGCCGCGGGCCAGCATTTCGTAGGTGGCCGGGTCGTCCAGCGGCAGCTTGTCCATGTCGAGATCGATGCCGCGGTTGGCCTTGATGTTCTCCAGGGCGTCACCGATGACGGTGAGGTTGCGCAAGCCGAGGAAGTCCATCTTCAGCAGGCCGATGGCCTCGCACGACGGGTAGTCCCAGCCGGTGATGATCGCGCCGTCCTGCGCGCGCTTCCACACCGGGATCGCGTCGGTCAGCGGTTCCGAGGACATGATGACCGCGCAGGCGTGCACGCCGGCGTTGCGGATCAGGCCTTCCAGGCCGCGCGCGGTCTCGTAGATCTTGGCGACATCGGGGTTCGACGCGATGAGGTCGCGGACCTCGGTGGCTTCCTTGTACCGCTCGTGATCGGGATCGGTGATGCCTGCCACCGAGATGTCCTTGGCCATGATCGGCGGCGGCAGCGCCTTGGTGATCTGGTCGGCGATGGCGAAACCGGGTTGGCCGAACAGCACTCGCGCGGAGTCCTTGATCGCGGCCTTGGTCTTGATGGTGCCGAAGGTGATCACCTGGGCGACGCGGTCGCTGCCCCACTTCTCGGTGGCGTAGCGGACCATCTCACCGCGGCGGCGATCATCGAAGTCGATATCGATATCGGGCATCGACACGCGCTCGGGGTTGAGGAACCGTTCGAACAGCAGCCCGTACGGGATCGGGTCGATATTGGTGATGCCCATCGCGTACGCGACCAGCGAACCGGCGGCCGAACCACGGCCGGGACCAACGCGGATGCCGACTTCCAGCGCGTGTTTGATCAGGTCGCCGACGACGAGGAAGTAGGCGGGAAAACCCATGTCGCAGATGACTTTGAGCTCGAAATCGGCGCGGTCGAGGTACTCGCGCGTCGGACCGTCGGGAAAGCGGCGGTCCAGACCGTCGAGGACTTCCTTGCGCAACCAGGTGGCCTGGGTGTGGCCTTCGGGCACCGGGAACACCGGCATCCGGTCGCGGTGCTCCCACACCTCGTCGTAGGGCTGCACGCGTTCGCCGATGAGCTCGGTGTTGTCGCAGGCGCCGGGGATCTCCGCGTCCCAGATCGCGCGCATCTCCGCGGCGGATTTCAGGTAGTAGCCGTCACCGTCGAACTTGAAACGGGTCGGGTCCGACAGCGTCTTGCCGGTCTGAATGCACAGCAGCGCTTCGTGATTGACCGACTGGTCCTTGGTGACGTAATGGCAGTCGTTGGTCGCGATCGGCGGAATGCCCAGCTGCTTGCTGATGTCGACCAGGCCCTCGCGGACCCGGCGCTCGATGGACAGACCGTGGTCCATCACCTCGAGGAAGAAGTTGTCGGCGCCGAAGATCTCCTGCCACTTCGCGGCGGCTTCCAGCGCCTCGCGATCGTGGCCCAGACGCAGACGGGTCTGCACCTCACCCGACGGGCAGCCGGTGGTCGCGATGATGCCTTCGGCGTGCTGGGCGATGATCTCCTCGTCCATGCGCGCCCACTTGCCCAGCTGACCCTCGATCGACGCCAGGCTCGACAGTTTGAACAGGTTGCGCAGGCCGGTCGCGTTCTCCGCGACCATCGTCATATGGGTGTACGCACCCGAGCCGGAGACGTCGTCGCCCTTCTGACCCGGATCGCCCCACTTCACACGCTTGGTGTCGAAGCGCGAGCCGGGCGCGATGTAGGCCTCGATGCCGATGATCGGCTTGATGCCGGCCTTCTTGGCACTGTTGTAGAACTCCGAGGCGCCGTACATGTTGCCGTGGTCGGTCATGCCGACCGCGGTCATGCCCAACCGATCCGCCTCCGCGAACAGCGGCGAGATCTTCGCCGCTCCATCGAGCATCGAGTACTCGGTGTGGTTGTGCAGGTGAACGAACGATCCGGACGGCGACACGTCACGTGTCCTTCCTGAGGTCTGCGCGGCGGGCTGGCGGTGGCATGGAAAACCCTGCAGAGTCTAGGTCCTTGCACAGGTGCAAATCACTTCTCGGGCTCCGTGCCGTGACACAGAGCCTGTCACCAGCCACCGACAAGTTTTCGCTGTCAAGATCACCGACCAGCAGCATAACTGCATTTCAGAAGCACTTTCAGCTGCAGAAATACTGGTTATTCAGCCGTTGCCCCCAGGCAACGACTGTCGGCGAGTCCACCGCGCTGCGCCGTTGACAAATGTGTCAGTCGACACGCCGCGGGGACACCCGCTCACCGATTTCGAGCGCTGTGCCCCTCCGATTACGGTCATCGGGTGACGTACACCGGGGGTTCATCGGGCGTTTTCGACGACTTTCCGTTCGCTGCGGAAGTACTGGCAGGGCAGTCCATCGACCGGCTCACCACCGCCGAGCGCGATGCTGTCGAGGCATACGCGCTCAATGGTTTCCAGCGGATCAACACCGCACTTCGTAGCCCCGGTCCGATCAGCCAGGCACTCGAACGTCTGATCGTCGACATTCGCACAGGCCTCGCTCGATACCCTCTACCAGAGACTGTCCGGGTTACTCGCGAGGTCGATTCGTTCGTGCTCGGCATCGCCGGTGGCAACTCCGCCGAGGACATCGTCGGCGACTACTTCACCGAGCTGGGGTTTTTGTCGACCTCAGGAAAGACGCGGCCGCCGCACTCGCAGCAACACATTGATCCCGTCATCTTGGAGCTACTGGTGCCTGCGGGGACTCCCGCGCTGCGCCTCGGGGAGTTGTCGACCGTTCCCGACGAGAAGGAGATCCTGCTCATCGATGCGCGCACGTACTTCGCGATCCACGCGGCACCCGATGAACGGAGTAAGCTGTGGCGAATCGAAGCGATCGTGGTCGAGGAGGAGCAGTGAGTGCGCTGACAGAGGAAACGATGCACCCGATCCGGTCTACTCCCACCCCGGAGCACGCCGAGAAGCTGCGCAAGCAAGCCGAGCGCATACTGGGGCGGCCGCTCCCGCCCGTCGCTACCGACCGTCCGAAGCGCTCAGCCTGAGTGACACTTCGATCCACCGGGCGGTTTCGGTTTCAATGAGGTGTTGCCGCGCCCGCACGGGCGCATGACCGCCGCGATCTTCTCGGTGACACTGACGGTGATCGCAGTCGTCGCCGGAGCAGTGATCTGGCGACGCACCCAGCGGGTCGTCACAACTCCCGCTCAGCGGGCCGTTCATCAGGCGTTACACACCGCATCGCTGGCTGCTGTGCCCTTACGTCGCGGGCTTACCGACGGCTCCGCCGGTGAAGCAGCCCCACATCTGCGAGCGCTGTCCGGTGCCGAGGCATTGGGCGTAGCGGATGCAGAGGGAACACTGCTGGCGTGGGATGGTCCGCATACCGGGATGCTCGCGTTGTTCGCCGATGCGGCGCGGCGGGCGGTCGCGGATGAGCGGGCGGTGTTGGTGGCCGGGGACGAGCACACGTTGATCGCGCAGCCGTTGTTGATCGATGCGGGGGCGGCGGTGGGGGCGTTGGGGATGGTGACGACAGGGAAGCCGGGGCCGGGGATGTTGGGGGCCGCGGCGGAGGTGGCGCGGTATGCGTGTGGGCAGTTGGAGTTGGCGGAGTTGGATGCTTCGCGGGCGCGGGTCGATCGGGCGGAATTGCGGGCGTTGCGGGCACAGATCAGCCCGCATTTCATTTACAACGCGCTCAATACGATCGCGTCGTTCGTGCGCACCGACCCGGATCGGGCGCGGGAACTGATTCTGGAATTCGCCGACTTCACGCGGTATTCCTTCCGTGCCGCAGGCGAATTCACGGTGTTGGCCGACGAATTGCGCAATATCGAACGGTATCTGGCCCTGGAACAGGCCCGCTTCGGTGATGCGCTGGACGTGCGGTTGCGGATCGCGCCGGAAGTACTCGGCGTGGTGCTGCCGTTTCTCGCCTTGCAGCCGCTGGTGGAGAACGCGGTGCGGCACGGACTCAAAGGGGGGCGCGGTGGTCAGTTGAGCATTGTCGCCAGCGATGCCGGCACCGACTGTTTGATCAGTGTGGAAGACGACGGCATCGGCATGGACCCCGACCTGCTGCGCACGGGCGCGCTCGACGCCATCGACACCGGGACCGGGCCCGCGCGCACCGGCGAGGCCGCGCATGTGGGCTTGGCCAATGTCGATGATCGGTTGCGGGCCGCTTTCGGCAACGACTACGGGCTGGTCGTGGAGACAGCGCCCGGTGCGGGGACCAAGGTCAGTATGCGTGTGCCGAAGTTCCGGGCCGGAATTCGCGCGTGACGGCGCCGCGTCGAGATACCGGTCCTCGGTGTCGTGGGTGCCGGTTACCATGGACAGGTTGTGACTTGGAACACTGATGATCCGTCGACCGCGCTGCGGGTGCTCGCCGTCGATGATGAGAAACCGGCCCTGGACGAACTCGTCTATCTGCTGAGCACGCAGCCGGGGGTCGGGGAGATCCATCGGGCGGGTGACGCGACGGCGGCGCTGCGGTTGTTGCGGGCGCATCCGATCGACGCGGTGTTTCTCGATATCGATATGCCGGGGCTGACCGGGATGGAATTGGCGGGAATTCTGTCGGAGTTCGCCGAACCGCCCGCGGTGGTTTTCGTGACCGCGCACGACGATCACGCAGTGGCGGCGTTCGATTTGGGGGCGGTGGACTATCTGCTCAAACCGTTGCGGGTGGCCCGGTTGAGCGAGGCGGTGCGGCGAATTCTCGCGGCCAGGGTCTCATTGCCCGCCGCCGCGCCGACCGAATCCGCGCATCCCAGCGAGGTGATTCCGGTGGAATTGGGCGGGGTGACCACACTGGTGAATCGGGCTGATGTGGCGTGGGTGGAGGCGGATGGGGATTACGCGCGGTTGCATACCGGGACCGGCTCGCATCTGGTGCGAATTCCGCTGTCGGCGTTGGAATCTCGGTGGGAGGACGCGGGATTTCTGCGGGTGCACCGGTCGTATCTGGTGGCATTGCGGTTGGTGACGGGGTTGCGCAGTGCCGGAAATGCCACGGTGGTGTGTTTGCGGGGTGAGGGCGCGGCGGGGGCGGTGGAATTGCCGGTGAGTCGGCGGCAGGTGCGGGAATTGAAACAGCGGCTGGTGCACGGGCCTCGGCAGAATTGGTCGCAGCGGTGACGGGGCCACAGCGGCCACCGCGCGAACGGGTGGTGTTGGCGCAGCGGCGGGGGGCGCGGCAGGTGCGCACACGCACGGAGGTGGTGGAGCAGACCGATCTGGGTGCGGCGTTGATCGGCGGGTTGATTCGCGCGCAATTGGGTTTGGCGTTGCGGCTGGGGTTGGTGGTGGCGGTCGGATTCGGGGCGTTGCCGGTGCTTTTCGGGATCGAGACTATTGCCGAGGCAACGGTTTTCGGGGTGCGCCTGCCCTGGCTGATCCTGGGGGTGCTGGCGTTTCCGACGCTGTATGTAGTGGGGTGGCTGTATGTTCGCCTGGCTCAGCGCAATGAGGATGACTTCCTCGAACTGGCCGGAGACTGACGGTGCGGATTCGAGACGCCGGTGGGGAAGTATCCGGGCGCGCACGGTCCGATGACGGGCGGACGCGGTGATCGCCGACAGTCCCGCACTTACCATTGCCGCGCTGCTGATGTCGGCGCTGGCCACCGTCGGTATCGGGTTCTACGGAGTTCGACTGTCGCGCACGACATCTGACTTCCTGGTCGCCTCGCGAACCGTCGGATCACGATGGAACGCGGCCGCGATTTCCGGCGAATACCTTTCTGCTGCTTCCTTTCTCGGTGTCGCCGGGCTGATCGCCAAATACGGCGCCGACGCGCTGTGGTACCCCGTCGGGTTCACCGCGGGATATCTGGGACTGTTGATGTTCGTCGCCGCTCCCCTGCGTCGGTCCGGGGCGTACACCGTTCCCGACTTCGCCGAGTTCCGACTGGGCTCGATTCGGTTGCGGCGCATGGCAGCCGGGCTGGTCGTGCTGGTGTGCGCGGTGTATCTGATTCCGCAATTCCAAGGCGCCGGGCTCACCCTGCACATTCTGCTCGGACTGCCCGCGTGGGTCGGCGCGGTGGCAGTGGGGGCGATCGTGTTGGCGAATGTGATCGGCGGCGGGATGCGGTCGGTCACGCTGGTGCAGGCGTTTCAGTACTGGTTGAAGTTGACGGCGGTGGCGGTGCCCGCGCTGGTGCTCGGGATGCATTTCCTCGCCGACGAACGACCGGTCGGCGCGGCTGTACCGCCCACGGTCGACCAGCGCACGACCGTCGATATCTCTACCGATGTCGTTGTCCACCTCGATGTTTCGCAGCAGGTGACGATCACGGGAACCCTGGACGGGCAACCGGTGACGGGACCCGTGATATTGACTCCCGGCGACCACACGCTGACCGAAGGCACCCAGTTGATCCTGGAACCGGGCTCGGCCGTTCCGGTGGTCGCGGGCGCACCCGCCGACGGCGCGAGCTGGGTCGAACCCGGTGGCGGCTTCGGCGGGAAACACCCGCAGTACCAAGTCTTTTCGTTGATCGTGGCGACGTTCCTCGGCACCATGGGCCTGCCACATGTACTGGTCCGCTTCTACACAAACCGCGACGGACCATCCGCGCGCAGAACCGCGCTCACCGTGATCGGGCTGGTCGGGATCTTCTACCTGTTCCCGATCCTGCTCGGCGTGTTCGCGCGCCTGTACGTGCCGCAACTGCTGATCACCGGGGCCTCCGACGCGGCCGTGGTGCTGCTGCCCAGCGCGGTACTCGGCGGACTCGGCGGGCAACTCCTGGCCGCACTGGCCGCCGCCGGGGCGATCGCCGCGTTCCTGTCCACCTCGTCGGGCCTGCTGGTCAGCTTGGCGGGCGTGCTCAGCACCGATGTGCTGCGCGGGCGGATCCGCGACTTCCGGCTGGCCGCACTGGTCGCCGGGCTGGTCCCGCTCACGCTCGCGGTCACCGTCGCCTCACTGGACCTGTCGCGCACCGTCGCGCTCGCGTTCTCGGTGGCCGCGTCGACGCTGTGCCCGCTGCTGGTGCTGGGCATCTGGTGGCGCGGACTCACCGCCACCGGCGCGGCGGCCGGGATGCTCACCGGGGGCATCACCGCAGGTGGCGCGACCGTGCTCGCGGTGCTGGGTGGGGTCTCCCCCGAGCTCGCGAACGGGTGGGTCGCCGCGATCGTGGACTATCCGGGCGCGGTCAGCGTGCCGCTGGCTTTCGCGGTGACGATCCTGGTCAGTCTGGTCACCAGCGGCCAGGATTCCAAGACCGTCGCGGGCGTTTTTCTGCGGATGCACGCGCCGGAGCGGCTGGGTATCAGCACCGATCGCGACCCCGAAAACACCCCCGCGCGCTGATCTTGCCACGACCGTTCGTCGCACCACACCGACCGTTCACCGCACGGGCGGCCACCTTCACCGAGTGACCCACGCCACATCATCATGGCCTCACGTCCGGGGACTTACCGTCATCTTCACGCACGACCCCCCTTCACGCTAGGACGACCGGCATGACCGAAACCGACACCGCAGCGCCAGATCCGCGCACGCCCAGTGCCGATGAATGGCTCGCGGTGCAGGCCAGCCCGCAGTTCCAGGAACTGCGAACTCGCCTGCGCCGCTTCATCTTCCCGATGACCGCACTGTTTCTGGTGTGGTACCTCAGCTACGTGCTGCTGGGCGCCTACGCCCATGACTTCATGGCGACGAAGGTCTTCGGCAACGTCAACGTGGGCCTGCTGCTGGGGCTTGGCCAGTTCGTGTCCACGTTCTTGATCACCGGGCTGTACGTCCGTTTCGCCAACCGTGAGTTGGATCCGCGTGCCGCGGCCATTCGCGAAGAACTCGAAGGGGACCGGGCATGAGCATTCTCGCCGCGTCCACGACGGTGGGTAACCCCGTCGCCAATATCGCTATTTTCCTGGTGTTCGTCGCGGTCACCATGGTCGTGGTGATCCGCGCCAGCCGCAACAATGCCAGTGCCGCAGACTATTTCACCGGCGGGCGCGGGTTCTCCGGTCCGCAGAACGGCATCGCCATCGCCGGCGACTACCTGTCCGCGGCCAGCTTCCTCGGCATCGCGGGCGCTATCGCCGTCTATGGGTACGACGGGTTCCTGTATTCGATCGGGTTCCTCGTCGCCTGGTTGGTCGCGCTGCTGCTGGTGGCCGAAATGCTGCGCAACACCGGCAAATTCACCATGGCCGACGTGCTCAGCTTCCGGCTCAAGGAAGGCCCGGTGCGCACCGCGGCCGCGCTGACCACCCTGACCGTGTCGCTGTTCTACCTGCTCGCGCAGATGGCGGGCGCGGGCGGACTGGTCGCACTGCTGCTCGACATCTCCAGTCGCGCGGGACAATCCGTAGTCATCGCCGCGGTGGGCGTGCTGATGATCGTGTACGTGTTGGTCGGTGGCATGAAGGGCACCACCTGGGTGCAGATCATCAAGGCCGTGCTGCTGATCGCGGGCGCGGCGCTGATGTCGGTGATGGTGCTGGCCAAGTTCGGCTTCAACTTCTCCGACATCCTCGGTGCCGCACAGGAATCGGTGAGCGAATCCACCAACAAGGCCGTGGCCGCGCGCGACGTGCTCGCTCCCGGCGCGCAATACGGCGGCAGTGACATGTCGAAGCTGAACTTCCTGTCGCTGGGTCTCGCGCTGGTGCTGGGCACCGCGGGTCTGCCGCACGTGCTCATGCGCTTCTACACCGTGCCCACCGCGAAAGAGGCGCGCCGCTCGGTGGTTTGGGCGATCGCGCTGATCGGCTCGTTCTACCTGTTCACGCTGGTGCTCGGGTACGGCGCGGCGGCCATCGTCGGCCCGGACAAGATCTTGGCCGCAGCGGGTGGCCAGAACTCGGCGGCACCGCTGCTGGCGTTCGAACTGGGCGGGGTGATCCTGCTCGGGGTGATCTCGGCGGTCGCTTTCGCGACGATCCTGGCGGTGGTGGCCGGTCTGACGATCACCGCGTCGGCCTCGTTCGCCCACGACATCTACGCAAGCGTGATCAAGAAGGGCAAGGTCGACGAGATCAAGCAGGTGCGGGTCTCGCGGATCACCGCGGTGGTGATCGGTGTGCTCGCGATCGGCCTGGGCATTCTCGCCAACGGCCAGAACATCGCGTTCCTGGTGGCGCTTGCCTTCGCGGTGGCGGCGGCGGCGAACCTGCCGACCATCCTGTACTCGCTGTTCTGGAAGCGGTTCAACACCACCGGCGCGCTGTGGTCGATGTATGGCGGCCTGATCTCCACGATCGTGCTCATCGTGTTCTCGCCCGCGGTGTCGGGCAGCAAGACCTCGATGATCAGCGGCGCGAACTTCGACTACTTCCCGCTGTCCAACCCGGGCATCGTGTCCATTCCGCTGGCGTTCCTGCTCGGCGTGGTCGGCACCTACCTCGGTGGGCGTGGCGAGCAGGTCGACCAGGCCAAGGCCGCGGAGATGGAAGTCCGGTCCCTGACCGGCGTCGGTGCGGAGAAGGCGATCTCGCACTGACGCCCACCCTGCCCGTGCCGGTGGTTCGCCCACCGGCACGGGTTGTCCCCCACCGTTTTTCGAAGGAGAAGTTGTTGTGACCAGTTACCCGCCCGCCCCGGAGTTCGCCGCGCAGGCCAACGCCGACGCCGACCTGTACGAGCGGGCGCGCGCCGATCGCGACGGGTTCTGGGCGCAGCAGGCCAACCGGTTGCACTGGCACAAGCCTTTCACCCAGGTGCTGGACTGGACCGACGCGCCGGTTGCGCGCTGGTTCGACGACGGGGAGCTCAATGTCTCCTACAACTGCCTGGACCGGCACGTCATCGACGGGCACGGGGACCAGGTCGCGATCCACTGGGAAGGTGAGCCCGGCGATTCGCGGGCCATCACCTATGCCGAGCTGCTCGACGAAGTATGCAGAGCCGCAAACACTTTCACCGCGCTCGGGCTGGTCGCCGGTGATCGGGTCGCGATCTACATGCCGATGGTGCCCGAGGCCATCGTGACGATGCTGGCCTGCGCGCGGCTGGGGCTGACGCACTCGGTGGTGTTCGCCGGGTTCTCCCCCACGGCCCTGCGGCAGCGGGTCGACGATGCCGCGGCGCGATTGATCGTGACCACCGACGGGCAGTGGCGGCGCGGCAAGCCCGCGGCGCTGAAGTACGCGGTCGACGAGGCGCTGGGGTCGGATCCGTCGTCGGTGGAGCACGTGTTGGTGGTGCGGCGGGTCGGGCTCGAGGTGCCGTGGACCGAGGTGCGCGACCTGTGGTGGGACGAAACCGTTTCTGTCGCTTCACCTTCGCACGAGGCGCAGTCGTTTCCGGCCGAGCATCCGCTGTTCATCCTCTACACCTCCGGGACCACCGGCAAGCCCAAGGGGATCCTGCACACCACCGGCGGGTACCTCACACAGACTTCCTACACGCACCACAACGTGTTCGATCACAAAGCGGGACAAGACGTTTACTGGTGCACCGCCGATATCGGGTGGGTGACCGGGCACAGCTACATCGTGTACGGGCCGCTGTCGAACCGCGCCACCCAGGTGGTGTACGAGGGGACGCCCAACTTCCCCGACGAGCACCGTCACCTCGAGATCATCGAGAAGTACGGCGTGACAATCTATTACACCGCGCCGACCCTGATTCGTACGTTCATGAAGTGGGGGCGCGAGATTCCCGACGCGCATGATCTGAGTTCCTTGCGACTGTTGGGGTCGGTCGGCGAGCCGATCAACCCCGAGGCGTGGCGGTGGTATCGAGAAGTGTTCGGCGCCAATGCTGTTCCGGTCGTGGATACCTGGTGGCAGACCGAGACCGGTGCCATCATGATCTCGCCGCTGCCCGGGGTCACCTCCCCCAAACCCGGTGCCGCGATGGGGGCTCTGCCGGGGATCTCCGCGCTGGTCGTCGACGACGAAGGTAATCCGCTGGGCGCCGACGAATCCGGGCTGTTGGTGCTGGACCAGCCGTGGCCGTCGATGCTGCGTGGCATCTGGAACGACATGGACCGGTACCGCGAAACCTATTGGCAGCGTTTCGCTTCCGAGGGGTGGTACTTCGCCGGGGACGGCGCCAAACTCGACGCCGACGGTGACCTGTGGATTCTGGGGCGCGTGGACGACGTGATGAACGTGTCGGGGCACCGCATCTCCACCGCGGAGGTGGAATCCGCGTTGGTCGGGCATCCGGTGGTCGCAGAGGCCGCGGTGGTCGGCGCGTCCGATGACACGACCGGGCAGGGGATCGTCGCGTTCGTCATCCTCACCGGGTCTGCTGTTGCCGGCGATGATCTGGTGAGCGAACTGAAGGCGGCGGTGTCGTTGGAGATCAGTCCGATCGCGAAGCCGCGCGAGATTCATATCGTGCCGGAACTGCCCAAGACGCGCAGCGGCAAGATCATGCGCAGGTTGTTGCGTGATGTGGCTGAGGGGCGCGAATTGGGTGATACCTCCACGCTGGTCGATCCGACGGTGTTCGAGTCGATCGCCAAGGCGTGAGCGGTCAGCGCCCGGAGGAGGCAGCTCGCGTCACCACGCAGGGCGCCCGAGCACGCCGATAGGAAGCAGCGTGAGCGGATCAGCACCCGAAGCAGGCAGCTCGCGTCACTACGCAGTCGCCCGAGCCCGCCGAGATGACATAGCCGTGAGCGGGTCGGCGCCCAGAGAGGGCGGCCCGCGTCACTGCGCGGGCGCCCGCGCATGCCGAAAGGACACAGTATGAGCGCGCCGGATGGGCGGGGTAGCGGCAGTACCGGGCATGCTGGGACGGTGGATATTCCGATGTTCCCGCTGGGGGCGGTGCTGCTGCCCGGTGAATCGCTGTCGTTGCAGATCTTCGAACCGCGCTATGTGGCGCTGGTGCGCGACTGTATGGACGGGCAGCGGGAGCCGGAGTTCGGTGTCGTGCTGATCGCGCGCGGGCACGAGGTGGGTGGTGGTGAGGTGCGCACGGAAGTGGGCACCGTCGCCCGGATCAGCGAGGTCATCGAACTGCCCGGTGACCGATACCGGCTGCGCTGCAAAGGAACCGAACGTCTTCGCATCGACAAATGGCTCGACGACGACCCGTACCCCCGCGCGGAAGCCGAGCTCTGGCCGGACAGCCCCGGCACCGACGACAGTGCGTTGCTGGCGGGCTTGCGCGAACGCGCGGACCGCCTGCACACCCTGACGGCCCAATTCGCGCGCCGCAACGGCATCCGCCGCCCACCACCGTCGGCATCACTGGACGGGCTGTCGGACGACCCGACCACCCGCTCCTACGAACTCGCCGCCCGCCTGCCGATCGGCCCGACCGACCGCCAAGCGGCCCTGTCCGCCCCGGACCCCCACAGCCGACTCACCGCCCTGACCACCGCGGTCGACGATGCGATCGCGATGATGGAGTTCCGGCTGCTCTGACGCCTGTCAGTCCGGTGGTGCGATAGCGATAACGATCTTGGCCCTGGCGTGTTCGGTCTCCATGTACTCGATGGCGGCGGGGGTTTCGGCCAGCGGATATGTCCGGTCGATGGCCGGGCGGACCGATCCCGACTCGATCAGCTCCCGCAGTTCGGTCAGCGTCTCCGTGCCCTGGTGCGCCGTCGGTACCCGGATGGTCGGTTTCACGAACGGTCGAGCCAACTGGCCGCACGCGAGCAGGCCGATCGGGCCGAACACGCTGCCGCCGTCGAAGTTGCCGCCGCCGGACAGCACCAGGGTGCCGGTGGGTTCGACCAGGCGAAGGAGTTCGCGCAGGCCGCGCGCTCCCGCCAGGTCGAGAACTGTGTCGTAGCGGCCGGTCACGGTGTCGCGGGTGTAGTCGAAAACATGCGCGGCCCCCAGCGCCCGAGCCGCCTCGACATTGCGGGTACTGCACACCGCGGTGACCTCAGCTCCCCTGGCGCGCGCGAGCTGGACCGCGAACGTGCCCACCCCACCGGAGGCGCCGATGATCAGCACCCGCTCGCCGGCGCCGACATGCCGCAGACAGGTCAGCGCGGTATTGGCAGCCAGTGGCACCGCCGCGGCTTCCTCGAAACTCAGGTTCGCCGGCTTCTTCTCGAGCAACCCCCGCGGCACCGCGAGATACTCCGCGAACGCCCCGCTGACCGCCTCCCCGAACACCTCATCGCCCACACTCAGGTCCGTCACCCCCGCCCCGACAGCCTCGACGATCCCCGCGAAATCCCCGCCCTGCACCACATTCGTCGGCCCCTTCCGCCGGAACACCGACCGATCCATCCACCGCGCGATCGTCGGATCCCCGCGCATCAGATGCCAATCCCGCGCATTCACCGACGCCGCCCGCACCCGCACCAACACCTGCCCCTCCCCCGGCTCCGGCCGCTCGACATCGGCCACCGCCAACATCGCCGATGACCCGTAAACCCGCTGCGTAATCGCCTTCACCCCACCAACGCTAGGCACCGACACCACCCACCCACATCCGGGAATCCCCTGATATATCCCGAGATTTCACGGGGTGTGCCTACCCGCGCGGCACCGGACGCTGCGGTGAATTCGTGACGCGATCCGGATTCGCCAGGCATCGCTCGAGTGCACCGAATGCTTCGAACACCTCGGGAGCCTCGAAGGCGCGGTTGCGGCGGCCGACCGTCAACTGCCGCAGGATTCCCGCATCGACAAGGCGATCGATCGCGGTGTTGGCGGCGGGAAAACTGCGCTCGACGAGGGCGGCCGCTGTAGCGGCGGTGATGATCGGTGCGCCGACGAGATGCGGAAGCAGAAGCGCGGCAGCGGAATCCGAGCGCAACGGAGCAACCCGATCACGCCATGCGGCCAACAGGGCGGCGGTTCTGGATTCGAACACGGCCGCGTCGGCAACGGACCGCGCGCACGCCGCGGCAAATCGGCCGATCCACGCATTGGCGCCCTCCACTGCCGCGGCCGTGTCCGATGAGCCGAGGTGGCGGAATCCGTTCAGACCATCGATGTAGCTGCGAGTTGCCGTGGCCAGCACCAGCGACACCGGCGCGATCACCCGTTCCGACAGACCGCGACGACGGAGCACGAGGTGGATCAGGACGCGTCCCGCGCGCCCGTTGCCATCGACGAAGGGGTGGATCGTCTCGAATTGGGCGTGCGCGATCGCCGCCTGCGCAACCGCGGGCAGGTCGTCGGTGTTGGCGAACGCGATCAGGTCGGCCATCAACTCCTCGACGTAGCGCGGCGGAGGTGGCACGTAGGTGGCGGAGCGCGGGTTGTAGGAGCTTCCTCCGATCCAGTTCTGCTGATTCCGGTACCTGCCGCCGTGCGAGGCGAGGTTCGTGCCCATCATCAGCCGCCGATGCACGTCGGTCAGCACCTCGGCGGTGATTTCCTGTCCACGCGAGACAGCACGCACACCCAGCGCCATCGCGTCGATGTTGGCCAACACTTCCACAGCGGTGACATCGGTCGAACTACCATCCAACGATGCTGCTGCCTCCGCACGGAGCAACCGTCGCGCGCCGATCTCGAGCCCTTCGATGCGTGATGAGGCCACGGCTTCCGCGCGCAGCAGCAGACGTGACAGCACCTCGGTGTCCGACAACGCCGTCGCGTCTCGATCGAGCCGGGCCAGGGCTATCTCAGCGTCCGCGACGTCGGCAGCTGTGGCTCCGTCGAGCGTGAATGCCCTGCCCACCAGGGGATCCGGCAGATAGGCGTCGTACGAACCGGCACTGCGATCACGACGTGACAGCCCGCCACGATCAAGAGAACTCTCCCAGCGGCAGGGCAATAGCTCGGCCATTCAAACCTCCTTATTAAAGGTTAGCAAATAACCTTTAATAAGGACTGCCTTCAGAATGGAGAACCATCGATGACCAGCAATGATTTCTCGCTGAATCGCCGCACCGCCGTTGTGGGTGCACTGGCCGCCGCGGCGACGCTGACCGCGTGCGGCACGGAGGGGAAGAACGAGTCGGCGCCTGCCGCACCCGAGCCGGGACAACCTGCGGGAGCGTTGACCAAGGTGGCGGATGTTCCGGTGGGTGGTGGGGTGATCGTCGGCGATACCGTCGTGACCCAGCCGACCGCGGGCACCTTCGTCGGCCTGTCCTCGACGTGCACCCACGCCGGATGCAAGGTCGGCGCGGTGGCCAAGGGCACGATCAACTGCCCCTGCCACGGCAGCCGCTTCGGCCTCGACGGCGCCGTCCGCAACGGCCCGGCCACCGAACCCCTCGCCCCGAAACCCGTTCGCGTCGAAGGAAACTCGATCGTCCCCGCGTGAGCGCGTACTGGTCGAACGATCACCACGCTCTCACGCAGGGATTCGATCCGAAATCACGCCACCACAGCGTGGTGATCTTGATCAGCCGGCGTCCATCATGTCGGCCATGCGGCGTTCCATTTCTTCGGGTGAGACGTCTTCGATGTGGGTGCCTACGGTCCAGCGGTGGCCCCAGGGGTCTTCGAAGGCGCCGCTGCGGTCGCCGTAGAACTGGTCGGTCATGGGGGTGATGGCGGTGGCACCGGCGGACAGGGCGGCGGCGAAGGCCGCGTCGGCGTCGGCGACGTAGACCATGAGGTTCACCGGGGAGCCGCCGATCGTTTTCGGGTCGACGAAGCCGATTTCGGGGACCGGGTCGCCAACCATCAGGACCGAGTCGCCGATGAGTAGTTCGCTGTGGGCGATCGTGCCGTCGGGGCCGTCCATTGTCATGCGGACGGTCGCGCCGAAGATCGCGGTGTAGAAGTCGATCGCGGCGGCCGCTCCCGCGCAGGCCAGGCCGGGACAGATGCGCGGATAGCCTTCGGGGAAGGGGGAAACATCGGACATCGGATACCTCCGTGTCGAGGTGATGCTCGGACCTTCGCCAGCCTATTCCCCTGCCGTGCCCGGCGAAAGGCTGTCGAAGGCGCGATGTCCTGCGGAGCTGGAAAGGCGGGTGAACCCGGCGGCAGTCGTGTAGAACTTGTTCTAGTTTTACTGTCGAGTTCGGAGGCTGTGGCGTGCGGTACGGGGTCGTGTTGTTCACCAGTGACCGGGGTATTACACCCGCCGATGCGGCCCGCGCCGCCGAGAACGCCGGTTTCGACGCGTTCTACGTGCCCGAACACACCCACATCCCGGTGGTGCGCGCGGCGGCGCACCCGCAGACCGGCGACGCCTCGCTGCCCGACGACCGGTACCTGCGCACCCTCGATCCGTGGGTCGCCCTGGCCATGGCGGCCGCGGTGACCGAGCGGATCACCTTGTCGACGGCGGTCGCGCTGCCCGCCGAACACCACCCGATCAGCCTCGCCAAAACCATCGCCTCGCTGGACCACCTGTCCGGTGGCCGGGTGGAGTTGGGGGTCGGATTCGGTTGGAACACCGACGAACTCGCGCATCACGGGGTTCCGCCGAACAAGCGGCGCACGGTATTGCGGGAGCACCTGGATGCGATGCGGGCGCTGTGGTCGCGCGAGGAAGCCGAATTCGCCGGTGACTTCGTGGAATTCGGGGCGAGTTGGTCATGGCCGAAGCCGGTGCGCGCGGGGGTTCCTGTTCTACTCGGGGCAGGCGGAACCGAGAAGACGTTCGGGTGGCTGGCCGCCAACGCCGACGGGTGGATCACCACACCGACCGAAGGTGACCTGGGCACCAAAATCGAACTGCTGCACCGGGTCTGGAAGGACGCGGGTCGCGAGGGGACGCCACGAGTGGTCGCGTTGGCGGGGCGTCATGATGCCGAGCAGTTGGCTCGCTGGGATGATCTCGGCGTCACCGAAGTGGTGTTCGGGTTGCCCGATCGCACCGCCGACGAGGTGCGCGGGTACATCGGCCATCTGGGCACCAAACTGGCGGCGTGACCGAATTCAGCCGCGCAGTTTGCGTACCTGTGCGGCGGTGAGGTCGGAGACCACGCCGGGGTCGACGACTTCGGGCGCGGTGATCACGAGCTGAACCAGCGTGTTGCCGACCTGGACGATCGAGGTCGCCGATGTCAGCGTGAGTCCTTCGCTGGTGGCCGTCACGGTGAAGGCGGAGCTGGCATCGCCCGCGGCGGGCACGGCCAGTGCGGCGGTCCGGTACTCGATTCGCACGCCCGCGTCATCGCCGGAGTAGCTGGTGCAGCGCCGAGGTTGCGCCTGCAGCGCGTCGAAAGCCGGGGCCAACGCCGCATTCGAATAGCTCGCCGCGTCGATGTCGATGGTGGCGAAACTGGGGCCCGCGAACTGCACCGACGCGGTCGCGGCCGACCCCGGCCATTGCTGTGCGATCGGCGACAGCAGGCGCGCGCAGTCGGGCGGATCGGTCAACGCGTTCGGTGGCACGGCAGGCTCGTCGGCTTCACCTCGCGAGGGCACCACCGCGAAGTCACCGGGCAGGTCGGCGGCGTCGAGCAGACCGGCCGACAGTTGCGCCGCGTCGCGCACGACGTTGCCGGTGCCGGGTGCGGCCGTGACCGCTGCGGAGAACGGACCCGAACCCGCAGGATCGTCGGACCCACAACCCACCAACCCCACACACGCCGAAACAGCCGCGCCGAAGCGCAGCGCACTCCCCCGCATCACTCCGTCCAGGAAACGCGCGTGGACTGCGTCTGCACCAACGTGGCCGCACTGCGCGCGTCACGGTAGGTCTGTTGTCCGCCGATCTCGATGGACCCCGAAACAGGCAGCGGCATACCGAGATCGATGGTGATCGAGCCGACGCCTTCCATGACGTACCCGTCGATGTCGAGGTCGCCCGCGTCGTTGGGCAGCTCCCACACCGTGTCGGTGGGCGTCTGGTTCACCTGGATGTCGATGGTGAGCCGGTCGCCTTCGCGGCTGGTGAGCGTGGCGGTGGTGATCTGGTCGAGGGTGACGCCGCCGGTGATCTTCTGATGCACCGTCCACACCGCACCGACCCCGATCGGCTCGTCCGGGAACGCGATCGACTGGTACACCGCCTGGTAGAAGGCTTGTTCCAGGGCCGCGCGTGCGGTGTTCGGAGTGTCGGGCGAGGGGGCGATGCGCAGTTCGGTGATCGCGCCGAGGTCGCTCATGCCGAGCCCGGCCTGGGAGCCGCCTGCGGAGGTGAACGCTTTGTTGAGCACGGGATCGGGGGTGGTGACCGCGCCGACGGTGAGGTCGACGCCGTCGGCGCCCGCGCGCGCGATCATCGGGATGGTCAGCGCGGCGGGTGAGAAGTCGCGTGCGGGTTGATCGTTGACCTGCTGCTGGATGCGATAGTCGGTGCGCAGCGTCACCTCCTGCGTGGTGCCCGCGGCATAGCGGGGACGCAGCAGATCGCGCGGTTCGTCGCCGGGCGAGACCACGGTGGTCAGCGCGGCGGAGATCGGCACGGTGACTTCCTTGCCGATACCCAACGGCTCGGTGCCGTCCATTTCCGTGGGCGAGGACGAGCGGTCGGCGCACCCGGCACCGAAGGTCGCGAACCCCAACACCAGGGCCACCAGTAACACGCCGGGGCGCGCGATACGGGGTAAGCGAGATCTAGACAACACCGTCACAGCCATCAGCGTACGACCGCTTCCTGAGTAACAGCTGGGACTGCCCGGCACCGCGGCGCAAGCCCGATCGACACTAGGGAATGATGGACGGGTGAGTGAAGACCGGCCAACCGACAAAGCCGCCGTCCCCGAGACCGGCGACGGCGCGGCAGCACCGACGGCCGCTGCCGTGCCCGACGTCGCCGAGACGACGAAACCCGCTGGTCGCCGCCGGTTGACGACGCTGCTGGCGATCGCCGCGGTGCTGTTCGCCCTTGACCTGTTGACCAAATGCCTCGCGGTGGCGTTCATCAGCCCGGGCGAATCCGTGCCGATCATCGGCGATTTCGCGCGCTTCACCCTGGTCCGCAATCCGGGCGCGGCGTTCTCGATGGCCACCGGCATGACCTGGCTGCTGACCCTGATCGCCGCCGCGGTGGTGATCGGCGTGATCCGGATCGGGCGCACCCTGCGTTCGCTGTGGTGGGCCATCGGCCTCGGCATGGTGCTGGGTGGGGCGCTGGGCAACCTGGTCGACCGGCTGTTCCGCTACCCCGGCCCGCTGCAGGGCCACGTGGTCGACTTCGTCGCCGTGGGCTGGTGGCCGGTATTCAACGTCGCCGATTCGGCCATCGTGTGCGGGGCGATCCTGCTGGTGGCGCTCACCGTGTTCGGTTTCGAACCGGACGGCACCCGCAGCGGTCGCAAACACACAGAGGAGACCGTATGAGAGAAACCAGAACTATGCCCGTCCCGGATGGACTCGACGGGATGCGGGTGGACGCGGGGCTCGCCCGGCTGCTCGGCCTGTCGCGGACCGCGGTGGTGGCGCTGACCGAGGACGGTTCCGTGCAGATCGACGGGGTCGCCGCGGGCAAGTCCGACCGGCTGACCGCGGGCGCCTGGCTGGAAGTGATCTTCCCCGAACCCAAGCGCGAACTCACCGTCGAAGCCACCCCGGTCGACGGCATGAACATCCTGTACGCCGACGACGACATCGTCGCGGTGGACAAGCCGATCGGCGTGGCCGCGCACTCCGGTGTGGGCTGGACCGGACCGACCGTGGTCGGCGGGCTGGCGGCCATGGGCTACCGCATCTCCACCTCGGGCGCGCACGAACGACAGGGCATCGTGCACCGCCTGGACGTGGGCACCTCCGGCGTGATGGTGGTGGCACAATCCGAACACGCTTACACGATGCTCAAGCGCGCCTTCAAGGAACGCACGGTCGACAAGCAATACCATGCACTCGTGCAGGGACACCCGGATCCGAGCAGCGGCACCATCGACGCGCCGATCGGGCGTGCGCGGGGCAACGCCTGGAAGTTCGCGGTGACCGGCGACGGTCGACCCAGCGTGACCCACTACGACACCATCGAGGCGTTCCAGGCCGCCAGCCTGCTGGACGTGCACCTGGAAACCGGGCGCACCCACCAGATCCGCGTGCACTTCTCCGCGGTGCGCCACCCCTGCGCGGGCGACCTCACCTACGGCGCCGACCCGACCCTGGCCAAGCGCCTGGGCCTGGAACGGCAGTGGTTGCACGCGCGTCAGCTGGGGTTCCACCACCCCGCCGACGGTCGCTGGCTCGAGATCACCAGCGAGTACCCCGACGATCTGGCGGGCGCCTTGGACGTATTACGTAATGCCTGACGACCCGCGGTCGTCACAACCGGCGCCGGACACGGCGTCGGACGACCGCGGGGAATTGCCCGCTGTGGGAGCGGGTGCGATGGGCGACGATCTTGCCGGTTCGCCACCACACGACGACCGTGAAAGTTCACCCGCCGCGCAGGTACCAGACGGCTCGCAGACATCGGACGACGGCCGTGGGGGTTCCACCTCGGAGCCTCTCGGGAACATGCCCGTCGATGCCGACTCGGTTGCCGTGCAACGGGATTCGAGCGGTCGAGGATTCTCGCTGCGCAATACGGTGATCTACGGGCTGACAGCGGTCGGTGCGGCGATCCTGCTGGTGATCGCGTTCCGGGAACCGGCACCCGTGTCGGCGGTGGCGACCGATCGACTCGGACCCGCACCCGGCGAGCAGGTGCAGCAATACCTGAACGATGCGCGAACGTCCCTCGACGGCGGCGACGCGGATCCGCACTGGGCGCTGGTGTCGTTCACCGATTACCTGACGCCCCAACAGATCCCGGCCGCGGCCGCCGGGTTGCGCGTGTCCGGAGTGATCCAGCACGTGCCGATCGATCGAGTGCAGACGCCGGTGATCACCGTGGCCACCCCGGCCGGTGACGAGCCTGCGGTGAAGTCCGCCGATGCCGCCGCGGGTTTGGTTGGGGCACAACAGTTCCGTGATCAGCGCAGTTCGGACATCGCCCGTGTCACCGAGAGTCGCCTGCGGGCGGGGTGCGCGTGCACGGCGGGCATCGTGGTGCGCGGCACGCTGCCCCAATTGCGTGAGCTGGCAACACAACCCGGCGTCAGCGCGGTGCAGGCGCTGCCGGCCGACGCCATCGCGGGGCGGTTCGCGGTGAGTCCGTTGCTGCCGGGCAGCAGCGACACCGTCACGCCGAACCCCGACGACGGGCCGGTTCCGACCGAATAGCGTTCTACGCGAGGAGCTTCCGCGCGGACAACCGTCCACGGGGAAGGGGTCCGCGCGAACAACTTCCGGAGCAGGATCGATGGACGCGGTCCGCACCGTCCGACTGGTCGCGCAGTTCGCTACGTCCGTTCGGCCTCGCGTCGCGAATCGGCCAGCCCCCACAGCGTGCGTGCGCGGTCCACATCCCCGGCCCGGTCGTAGGCATCTGCCATCAACTCCAGCGCCCCGGCGTCGAGTCGATCGATCTGCGCGATGAGGTCGGCGAACAGATCGTCGAGTTCGTCGGGGGTCACCGGGCTATCCCGTGACGGTGCCACAGCGGCAGCAATACCTCCATAATCGGCAAAGGTACTCCAACCCTGAATGTCGCACCGGCACAAGGGTTCTCGAATTGATTACGGTCGGGTCAGCGACTTCTCACGCCGCGGGGGCACCCGCCTTGCCCGAGCGCCGAGCCTGCACCCACCACGCCAGTTCCACCAGCGCGACGCCGATCGCGCCGATCACCACCGCGGCCAGGGTCAGTCGCGGGTTGGACGGGTCGAGTTTGAAGAACTCGCGGGTGAACGGGATGGTGAACAGCGCGATGTAGGCCAGCACCGAGACCGCGATCAGCACCACCTTCCACCACACATACGGCCGCGCTACCAGCACCAACACCCACATCGCGATCATGATCAGCGTGATCAGCGCGGTGGTGCCCGCCTGGACTTTCTGCGTTTCGGAGGCTTCGGGTCCGGCGTAGGCGATCAGGTAAGACACGAAGGTCGCGATGCCGATCACCACGCCCGAAGGCACCGCAAGGCGCATCACCCGGCCGACGAAGCCGGTGCGGGCGCGTTCGTTGTTGGGCGCCAGCGACAGCACGAACGCGGGGATGCCGATGGTGAACCAGGCCGCGATGGTGACGTGGCGGGGCAGGAACGGGTAGCCGATGGGGTCGTAGCCGAAGATCTGCGAACCCACGCCCGCGATGCCGACCAGGAACGCCAGCAGCACCGAGTACACGGTCTTGGTGAGGAACAGATTCGACACGCGTTCGATGTTGCCGATCACCCGGCGGCCCTCCCCCACCACGTACGGCAGGGTCGCGAACTTGTTGTCCAGCAACACGATCTGCGCCACCGCACGAGTGGCCGGGCTGCCCGCACCCATCGCGACACCGATGTCGGCGTCTTTGAGGGCGAGCACGTCGTTGACGCCGTCGCCGGTCATGGCCACGGTGTGTCCGCGCGACTGCAGGGCGCCGACCATGGCGCGCTTCTGGTCGGGACGGACACGGCCGAAAGTGGTTTCGTGATCGAGCACGTCGGCCAGGGCGGCCTGGTCGTCGGGCAGGGTGCGCGCGTCGACGGCGTGATCGCCGCCGGGCAGGTCGAGCGAGGAGGCGACGGCGCCGACCGAGACCGCGTTGTCGCCGGAGATCACCTTGATCGAAACCTGCTGGCTGGCAAAGTATTCCAGGGTTTCCTTGGCGTCGGGGCGCACCTTTTGTTCGAGCACGACCAGTGCGGCGGGCTCGACGATGCCGGGCGCGTCGGCGGCGTCGACCGGGCGGTCGCTGCGGGCCAGCAGCAGCACGCGCAGGCCCGAGGAGCCGAGTTGTTCGGCGTGGGCGGCGTCGGCGGAGGCGGGATCGAGGAGTACGTCGGCGGCGCCGAGCAGCCAATCACCGTGGGCGCCATAGGAAATGCCGCTCCACTTCTTCGCCGAGGAGAACGGGGCGATGGCGGTCTGCGACCAGCCGGGCGAGTCGGGCAGGGCTTCGCCGATGGCTTGGACGCTGGCATTGGGGCGGGGATCGTCGCCGGCCAGTGCCGCGAGGGCCTGCTTCAACTGTGCCTCGTCGAAGGTGCCCAGCGGTTCGACCTGGGCCAGCCGCATCCCGTTCTCGGTGAGGGTGCCGGTCTTGTCGGCGCACACCACGTCGACCCGGGCCAGACCTTCGATCGCGGGCAGTTCCTGCACCAGGCACTGCCGTTTGCCCAGGCGCACCACGCCGACCGCGAACGCGATCGAGGTCATCAGCACCAGGCCCTCGGGCACCATCGGCACCAGCGCGGCGACCATGCCGGTCACCGCCGGTCGCCACGATTCGCCGCTGGACACCAGCTGGTTGTAGATACTCAGCAGGCCTGCGGGGATGAGCAGGTAGGTGATGAATTTCAGGATCTTGTCGATGCCCGAACGCAGTTCCGAATGCACCAGCGTGAACTTGCTGGCCTCCTCGGCCAATTTCGCGGCGTAGGCGTCCTTGCCGACCTTGGTCGCGCGGTAGGCGCCCGACCCCGACACCACGAAGCTGCCCGACATCACCGGCGCGCCGACGCCCTTGTCGATGGGGTCGGCCTCGCCGGTGAGCAGTGACTCGTCGATCTCGAGCGCGGCGGCTTCCTCGACCTCGCCGTCGACCACGATCTGGTCGCCGGGGCCCAACTCGATCAGGTCGTCCAGGACCACCTCGCCGGGCGCGACCTGTGTCGCCACGCCGTCGCGGCGCACCGTGGGCTTGGCCTGGCTCACGATCGCCAGCTCGTCCAGGGTCCGCTTGGCGCGCACCTCCTGGATGATGCCGATCGCGCTGTTGGCCACGATGAGCAGCCCGAACATGCCGTCGATGATCGAACCGGTGGACAACACCAGCACGAACAGCACACCGAGGATGGCATTGATGCGGGTGAACACGTTCGCGCGCACGATCTCGCCGACCGAACGACTCGCCCTGGCAGGCACGTCATTGGTGCGCCCGTCGCGGCGGCGTTGATCGACCTGTGCGGCGGTCAGCCCCGCGGCCGCGGGCTCCTGCACGGAAATGGACATGCTCGTCAGGCTAGTCGAGTCGTAACATGGGATGAATGCAGCACAGACCCTCCCCGCCCGGTGTCGTCTTCGGGGCGGGGGCCTACCTCCTCTGGGGTCTGTTTCCCGCGTTCTTCGGCCTGCTCGCGTTCGCCTCGGCCGCCGAGGTGGTCGCACAGCGGATCATCTGGACGCTGGTGGTGGTGCTGGCAGTGCTGGCGCTGACCGGGCGACTGCGGCAGTTGCGCGGCATCGACGCGCGGACCTGGCGGTTGGCGGCGGCGGCCTCGGCGGCGATCTCGATCAACTGGGGCACCTACGTGTACGGGGTGATCACCGGGCACGTGGTGGAGTGCGCACTGGGGTACTTCATCAACCCGCTGGTCACCGTCGCGTTCGGGGTGGTGCTGTTTCGCGAACGGCTGCGCCGGGCGCAATGGGTGGCGTTGGGTCTGGGGGCGCTGGCGGTGGTGGTGTTGACCGTGGACTACGGCAGACCGCCGGTGATCGCGCTGATCCTGGCGTGTTCGTTCGCCACCTACGGGCTGGTGAAGAAGGTGATCAAGCTCGACGCGCTGCGCGGGATCGCGGCCGAAGGGATCGTCGCGGTGCCGTTCGCGCTGGCGTTGCTGATCGTGTTCATGGCCACCGGCCGCAGTGAAATGACTTCCAGCCCCGCCCATTTCGGGCTGATGCTCGCCACCGGGCCGGTCACGCTGATCCCGCTGTTGCTGTTCGCGGTCGCCGCGCAACGCGTCCCGCTGTCGACGATGGGGATCCTGCAGTACCTCACCCCCGCGCTACAGATGGCATGGGGCGTGGCAGTGATGCACGAACCCATGCCCGCCTCGCGGTGGGCCGGATTCGCGCTGATCTGGGCGGGGCTGGCGGTGTTCACCACCGACGCCCTGCTGCGCGCGCGTCGCAACCGGCAGTCTTCGGTGGTCGAGTCGGCGAATGTCGGCGCGCATCAGCTCGATTAGGTGTCGCAACAGCGCGAATCGGGGGTAGATCACAAGCCGACCGGTAGGCTCGATAACTGGACAATCGGATAGTGGGCACCCGAGAGGGGTGGGTTTTCGTGCATGATGCGGGGTACTCGGATCGGGTGGCTGGGGTGTTGGTCGGCACTGCGGCCGGTGATGCGTTGGGGGCGGGGTACGAGTTCACTCATCCGGCGCCCGATGCGGTGATCGACATGATCGGTGGCGGGGTGTTCGACTGGGCGCCGGGTGAATGGACCGACGACACGTCGATGGCATTGGCGGTCGCGGTGTCCGCCGCGAACGGGCCCGGGATCGACCTCGACGCGGTGGCGGCCGGGTTCGTGTCCTGGTTCGACTCCAAACCGCCCGACATCGGCAATCAGACGCGAACTGTGTTGTCCGCCAGGTCATCTACCGCACAGGACATGCAGGCCGTGGCGATGTCGTTGACGGGGCGCACCGGGGGCAACGGGTCGCTGATGCGGACCGCGCCGGTCGCGCTGGCCTACCTCGACGATGCCGCGGAATGCGTTGCGGCGGCGGGGCGAGTCGGCCTGCTCACCCACCACGACGAGCACGCTGTGGAAGCGTGCAAGATGTGGTCCTATGCGATCCGACATGCCGTGCTGAACGCCGACTTCGATGGCGTTCGCGAATATGTCAGCGGCTCAACGCAATCTGAGTACTGGACCGAACGCCTCGACGAAGCCGAGAACGGCACACCCGCCGACTTCCCGAACAACGGCTGGGTGGTGCACGCGCTGCAGACCGCATGGTGGGCGATCACCACCACCGACCAATCCACACCCGAACACCTCCCACTCGCCCTCGAGGCATGTGTGCGAGCAGGCAACGACACCGACACCACCGCCGCCATCGCAGGCGGCCTACTCGGCGCCCGCTGGGGAGCCTCCGCGGTCCCCGCCCACTGGCGCGCCATCCTCCACGGCTACCCCGGCCTCACCGGCGCCGACCTCCCCGACCTGGCCCTCCGCATCGCCACCAACTCCCGCTGACCCACCTGGACACGCGATCACCACGCTCTCAGCGAGGCGAAATGGGACGAATGCCACGCTGAGAGCGTGGTGATCACCCGTCCAGTAGTAGGGCGTGGGCGCGCGGCGCTCGGCGCGTGCCGCCGGCAGGCGGCGCGCGCTCACCTCGGCGCGCCAATCTGGACAGGCGATCACCACGCTGTGGTGGCGGGCGACACGCCGGGGGTCGTCGCACCAGAGCGTGGTGATCGACTGTCCAGCTGTGCTGGCGTGGGGGCCCGCTAGGCGGGGGTTACCAGGCGGTGATGGTGGGGCCGGGGGTCCAGGTGCCCCAGTGGGTTTGGGGGGTTATGGCGACCTTGGCAGGGGTGGCGGTGGTGTCGAGGGGGAGGTATTGCTCGAGGGTGCCCCAGTCTCGGTCCCAGTCGTTGTTCAGGTAGGTGGGCAGGGTGCGGGCGGTGAACAGGAGTTGGGTCCAGCCCAGGGGGCCGCCGCCGTCGTGGCCTTGCCAGAGGTTGGTGATGGTGGCGCCGTTGCGGTCGGGGAGGATGCGGTACTCGGGCAGGGTGGCGATGCCGTTGTAGGTGGGCATCTGGTTCTGGCACGGGAAGTGCAGGCCCACAGCCCAATCCAGCAGGACCGGGGATTGGCGGCCGACCAGGGTGCCCAGGGTGGTGGTCTGTGGCATGCGGGGTGGGGTGACGGCTAGCCACTGGTCGGGGCCGAGATCCCGGTCGGCGGCGACCAGGCGGACGACGTTCGCGTCGGCGGGGAGCTGGTCGAGCGGGACGCGCAAGTTGCGCCACACCGGGGCGGGGCCGATATCGATCGGGGCGATCTGGCCGGTCGCGGCGACGTCGGAGGCGTCAGCAGGGGCGGTGCCGTATTCGATGGTTAGTTCTTGGCCGGGGTGGACGATGCCGTCGGAGTCGGTGGTGCGGATTCGGCCTGCTACCGAGAGGGCGAGTAGGGGGCCGCGGGGGCCTTCGGGGAGGCGGAACCAGCCGGTGGTGAGGGTGGCGGGTTCTTGGGGGCCGGGGCGGTAGCTGCCGAGGACGGGGGTGGTGGCGGAGTCCAGGCCGAAGGGTAGTTGTAGGGAGCCCTGGCGGGATTCCGAACCGGCCGAGGTGGAGGCGTCGCGGAGTTTGTCGGGATCGTCGGAGACCGAATTCGCTTGGCCGGTGGTCGATTCCACTTCGTCGGAGGTCAGGACGGGGGCGACGCCGTCGGCTCGGAAGCCGGTGGAGTCGGTGCCGTTCATGGCGGTGGTCATGTCGCCGGACAGGGGGGCGAGCATGGAGGCGTTCGGGTCGGTTTCGACCAGGACCTCGTCGGCCATGCCGCAGCCGCCCGCGAAGGCGGCGGACAGGTTGGAGCCGGCCAACGAATACGCGGGGTACTGGGCGACGGTGGCCTTGGCGAAGGAGGCGAGTTCGAACAGCACCATCATCGCGGCGGCGATCGCGAGCACGGGCAGTCCGGCCACACGACCCACCCTGGCGGTGGTTTTCGGACTCGGGTTCGGGTGGATGTGGAACCACGCGGCGACACCGAGAGCGAGCACGGTCAGGCCGACGAATCCGGTCGAGATGCCGTAGCCCGCGACCGTCGGCGGCTTGTCCCAGAAGGGAATTCCCCACGACGACACGTACCAGTAGCCGTTCGCGCCGACGAAAGTCATGGCCAGGGCGAAGAACACCGCGGCGGCGAACAGCGCGCGATTGCGCATCGGTCGCAGGACGTGCGAGCTCACCGCGACCGCGGTCACCGCGGCGACGCAGGTGGCCAGGCCCGCGAACACACCGAACTGGTGCGTCCATTTGGTGGGCGAGAACATCATCAACACCATGGCGGCGAGTGTGATGCCGAGCATTCGCCGGGTGGGGCCGACCGCCGTGCCGGGGATGTGGCCGCCGCGGCGCAGCATGACCACGGTGCACACGATCAGGCCGATCAACATCGTGAACACGCCGAAACGCCTGGTCAGCCAGCCGTCGGCATTGAGCTGCAGCAGATATTGGTAGCGCACGAATTCCATGAACCAGGACTCCCCCGGCCCGATCCCGCTGTGCACGGCGAACATTTCGCGAGCGCCGGCCAGGGTCCGGTCGGCGAACACGACGGTGAGCACGACCGCGCCCGCGGCCAGGATCGGCAGCAGTTGCGCCAGGTAACCCACCGACTTCGACCGCTGCACGATCATGGCGGTGATGATCCGCGCACCCGCGACCAGCGCGCCGAGGCAGATCAACCCCGACGGAGCGCCGGTCAGCGTGAACGCGGCCACGATCAACGCGAACGCGAACGGCAACAGTCGACGAGTCGCGATCGCCCGCTCGACACACACCCACGTGACCAGAACACCCAGCGCGACAACGAATTCCGCGCGCAGACCGTTGTTGTACGGCAGCCAGAAGGCGAGGAACACCAAGGCCGCGGTCCAGGTCGCGACACGTTCGCGGCGCACCGCCACACCGAGGCGCGGCAGCACCTCACGGCTGATCAACCACCACGTCAGCACGCCCGCACCAAGGGCGGGCAGGCGGACCAGCGGGCTGACCGCGGAGATGTGCGTGAGCCAGCCGATGATGTCGACGTACGGCGTGTAGAACGGCCCCTCGTCGACGCTGAACCAGCGGTAGTAGTTGGACATATTGCCCGAACTCTGTGCGCCCCTTGCCATTCCGAGGATGTAGCCGTCGTCGGAGGTGTTGGCGCCGATGAAGTGCCACACCAGCAGCACCGAGAACACCAGCCAGTCCACCGGGCGCAACCGCCACCAACGTTGCGGCAGGAAGCGGCGGGCGGTGCGGCCGTCCAGGGCGTCGAGGCGGTGCAGGGCGAACAGCGAGACCGCGGTGGCCAGCAGGCACAGCACGATCGCGGCGAGTTTGAGCCACGTCGGGGACGAGGTGTAGCGGGCGTCGACGTCCACGCGCACCGACAGGTCCGCGGGGGCGGCGCCGGTCAGTTCGCTGAACACGCCGACGACTTGGGGTCGCAGGTCGGCGGCCAGGATCGCGCCCGACGAGGTGAGACCGGTGGTGGTGACCGTGGCTTCGGCCGGGGTGATCGCGATGGCCAGCGCGCAGGAGCGGTCGAGCACGTCGGTCAGCGGCGCGGTCCACACCAGGGTCGAGCGGGAGACCACGTCCACGCGGCCTGGCCGTTCGGCGGTGTCGGCGACCACCTTGACCACGAACCCGTACTTCTCCATGTCCGCGGACTGCCGCGGCACAGTCGACACCGCGACACCGCCGGTCGCGGCCAGCGAACTCAACGCCGAACACGGCACCGTCGCGGACAGCGCGGCGGGCGCGTAGGCGATCAACGGCGCTTCGACCGCGGCCGGGGAGCCCTGCTGGGGCCAGGACACGGTCGCGGCGTCCACGCGGACCGGCAGGAACGGGATCGCCGCGGCGCTGAGAATGCCGATCAGCGCGGCCACGATCGCGACCGTGCGGACCCACCGGGCGCGATCACCGCGCGCCGATTCCGAAACATCCCTGGGCGGATGCCCCTGCCGCACGATCGTCTCAACCACGGGGCCCGATACTAGTCGCGCGACCATCAGCAGGCGAAACACCGTCTCGACCGGCGCGAAAAAGCCCCGTCCGGAAGTTTTCCGGACGGGGCTGGATCACGAGCGTAGATCAGGGGCAGGCGACCGAGGTCTGGCCCAGCTGGGTCATCATGTTGCAGGCCCACGACTTCTGGACCTTCCACTTGCCCTCGTCTGCCACGAAGGGCACATCCACGGGGTTGGTCTGGCCGTTGAGCGTGAAGTTGGCCTTCGCGGTGACGCTCTCGCCGAAGGAGGTCACCTCGGTGACCTGCACCTGGACATTGTTCTCCGCGGCGGCCTGGGCCAGGCGGTTGGGCAGCTCGGGGTCGGCCTCACCGCCCTGCACGAAGTCCAGCTTCTGATCGTTGGGAACCGCCGGGTCCAGTGCGGTGTTGAGCTGCTCGTTGAGCTGCTCGACGGTGGGCACCGGGGGCAGATCCACGGTGGCAGTGGCACTGGTGGTGGATTTGGCGGCGGGCTTGTCACCCTTGTCGTCGCTGCACGCGCTCAGGCCGAGGGCGGCGACCACGGCCAGTCCGGCGATCGCTACACGTCCGGTCGTACGAAGCTTCAACTGCTCGTCCTTTGCGTTCGAGGTGTGAGTCGTTCCATCGCGGTTGCCGAGGCTACTCCTCATCCCAGACTTGCCAGGGGATCGGCCCGTGTCAGACCCGTGTCGTGCGCGGGAAAGGTACGTGCCGGGCCTGGCCCGGTGGAGCTGGTCTCGAAGCGCACGGTCACCCGACCGTAGCCCGCGCCCTGCACCCAGCCGTGCCCGAATTCCGGGTGACTCACGTCCATGCCCGGAAACCACAGTCCCGCAGGCAGTTCCGGTTGCGTTTCCACCGGCGGCGCGGTGTCGGCGACGGTGCCGAAATCCTCGGGCACGGCCTGATCGAGTTCGGGGAACAGCGATTCCTGACGCACCAGCGACAGCCCGCCGTAGCCGACGCCGACCAGCCGGATGGCGCCCAGTTCGGCCGGGTCGATCGCGGAGCGTTGCGCGGCCGCGGCCAGGGTGGTCAGGTCGGCGGTGGCGTACGGCAGGGTGAACGACCTGGTCACGATGCCCATATCGGACTTCTTGAGTTTGAGGACCACCGTGCGGGCGGCGCGGCCGTCGCGTTCGAGTCGGCGGTGTGCCGAGGCGGCCATGGCGGTGATGGCGGCGCGGAGGTCGGGCAGGGTGACGATGTCGCGTTCGTAGGTGTTCTCGGCGCTGATCTGTTTGGCCTCGGCGCGTTCGGTGACCGGGCGGTCGTCGATGCCGCGGGCCAGCCGATGTAAAGCCGCTCCGGCGCTGCCGCCCAGCGTGGTGGCGGCTTCGGATTCCGGCAGTGCGGCGAAGGCGCCGACGGTTTCGATGCCGAGGCTGCGCAGTCTGCCTTCGGCCACGGGCCCGATCCCCCACAGTTTGCGCACCGGCAGCGAGGCGAGCAGCTCGCCTTGCTCGGTGGGCGAAATGACCCGCATCCCATCGGGTTTGGCCAGTCCGGAACCGATCTTGGCCAGCTGCTTACCGGTGGCCGCACCGATCGAGGCGGTCAGGCCGGTCCGCGCGGTGATCAGCACGCGCAGCATCGCGCAGTACCGCTCGACCTCGGCCACACTGGCCCCCGCCAGCTCGGCCGGTTCGGCGAAGGCCTCGTCGAACGACAGCGTTTCCAGCACCGGCACACAGCTGCGCAACGCGTCGAACACCTGCCCGCTCAGCACCGAGTACACCGCGCCACGCGGCGGCACGACCACCGCCGACACCCCGATCAGCCGCCGCGCCTGATGCATCGGCATGGCCGAACGCGCGCCGTAGACCCGCGCCTCGTAACTGCACCCCGCCACGACACCGCGTTGCGTGGCCCCACCGACCAGGACCGGGCGCCCGCGCAGGGTGGGTCTGGTCAGTTGTTCGGCCGAGGCGAAGAAGGCGTCCATATCGATGTGCAGCACCCAGCGACGGGCGGTAACCGTCGCATCGGGCCTGGCCGGGGCACCGGCGGCAGGGGTGTGGGTGCTCACGACCGCAATCTACGCCCGACCACCGACAAGTCCCGCTGACCCGGTTGTCGGGCCGTGGCACACCGCACACACCGCGGAATATGTGATGATCGGGGGATGAAGATCCGCAAGGCTGTCATTCCGGCGGCGGGCATCGGCTCCCGGCTGCTCCCGCTGACCAAAGCGACGCCGAAGGAGATGCTGCCGGTCGGCGACAAACCGGTCATCGAGCACACGGTGCGGGAACTGGTGGCCTCCGGGATCACCGATATCACCATCGTGGTCAGCAGCGGTAAGTCGCTGATCCAGGATCACTTCCGGCCCAACCCGGCGCTGGTCGCGCAGTTGCGCGCCGACGGCAAGGCCGCCTACGCCGACGCGGTCGAGGAGGTCGGCGAGCTCTCGCGCGCCGGTCACATCACCTATCTCGACCAGCACGGCCCGTACGGCAACGGCACCCCGGTGCTCAACGCCGCCCGGCATCTGGGCGACGAGCCGATGCTGGTGCTGTGGCCCGACGACGTGTTCGTCGCGGAGGTGCCGCGCGCGCAGCAGCTGATCACCGCCTACGAGTCCACCGGCTGCCCGGTGCTGGCGCTGCTGCCGATGTCGCCGGGTGAGTCGCAGCGGTACGGCGTGCCCGTGGTGCGCGAGGACCTGGACGACGGCCTGCTGCGCATCTCCGGGCTGATGGAGAAGCCCAAGCCCGAGGACGCGCCGTCGGCCTACGCGGCGATCGGCGGGTACGTGGTGACGCCGGGCATCATCGACGAACTGCGCACGCAGACCGAGAACTGGTACACGCACAAGACCGGCGAGGTGTACCTCACCGACGCGATCAACAACTACGCCGCCGAGCACGCGGTGTACGGCCAGGTCATCCAGGGCCGCTGGTACGACACCGGCAACCCGGCCGACTACCTGGTGGCCCAGTTCGCCTCGGCGCTGGCTCATCCCGAGTACGGCCCGCTGTTGCGCGCGTTGGTCGACTGAGGCTCAAGGTTTGCGGGACCACTGCTGCCGACGGTGAGGCCCGGTCGCACTTCCGCGCTGCGACCAGGCGGGACCATCGAGCACGAGCGTTGTCGCGATGGTGGCGACGAAGCCGAAAGCTAAGCAGCGCAGGACTTTTCGCTTCATGCAGGCCCTTCCTCACGGCCGGGGCACTCGCTACCCTGACGCAGTAACAGGGCAATCCTGCCAAAAAGTCCTTTGCCGATGTCACAAGCTGGGGCAACTTTCCA
Organism: Nocardia sp. NPDC058640; assembly: GCF_042716995.1. NCBI lineage: Bacteria > Bacillati > Actinomycetota > Actinomycetes > Mycobacteriales > Nocardiaceae > Nocardia > Nocardia sp. NPDC058640. The sequence continues at coordinate 201,835 of NZ_JBHXRG010000006.1, read as the reverse complement.
GCATCTTTTCGAGAACACTCAGGCGATCAGCGTCAGCGCGGCCTTGATCCCCGCTCGCACGGTGTCGGTGTCGCCGACGCCGCCGCTGATGGTGACGCCGTCACGGGTGAGCAGTAGCGCCCGGGCCGCGTCGTCTGGGGTTCGGTGGCCGCCCGCGCGCAGGTGGTGGGCCATGAGTTCGCGGAACCAGGTGCGGTAGTCGTCGACCACCAGTCGGACCGGGTGGGCCGGGTCGGGGAATTCGACGGCGGCGTTGAGGAACGGGCAGCCACGGAAGCCGGGGCCGCAACTGATGTCGCGCAGGCTGTCGAAGATGGTGGCGATGGTGGCGAAGCCGTCGCCGGGCACCGATTCCAACACCTGGCGTTGCCGGTCGTATTCGCGTTGTAAATAGGCCACGACCAGGTCTTCTTTGGTTTTGAAGTGCCGGTAGAAGGTGGCTTTGGCGATGCCGGCCTCGGCGATGATCCGGTCGATGCCGACGGTATGCACGCCCTCGGCATAGAACAACCGGGTGGCGGTATCGAGGAGACGTTCACGGGCCGCGCTCATTCCTTGACAATAACAGACAGACCTGTCTACTCTCGATCGCAAGTGAACAGACAAGTCTGTCTAGGAGGACACATGGCCCCCATCTACACCGCGATCGCCACCTCGGTCGGCCGCGACGGCCGCTCGTACACCGACGACGGCGTGCTCGATCTGACCCTGGCCCGCCCCAAGGCGATGGGCGGCGACGGCGCGGGCACCAACCCGGAGCAGCTGTTCGCGGCCGGTTATTCGGCCTGTTTCGCCAGCGCGTTGCAGCTGGTGGCCAAGCGGATGAAAGTCGACGCCGAGGACGCGTCGGTGACCGCCGAGGTCGGTTTGAATCCCCTCGAAGGCGGCCGGTTCGGGCTGTCGGTGGTGTTGCGGGTGGAGTTGCCCGAGCACCTGCACAACGAGCAGGGTCAGCAACTCATCGACACCACCCACCAGGTGTGCCCGTATTCCAACGCCACTCGGGGCAATATCCCCGTGGAACTTGTTGTGGAATAGCCCTGTTCACGCGAAAGGGGGCGAGACCTGAAGTCTCGCCCCCTTTTTCACGCGCTTACGCCTTGGTCACGGAAACCTTGACCCCGCCGGTGATCTCGGCGGCGTCGGCACCCGCGTCACCGAAAGTCAGTGCGGTGGCGAGGATTTCCCCGGCGATCAGGTCACGGTGGGTTGCCGCCCACTCCGCCCGCTCGGCGGGGACATCCAGGATCACGCTGATCCGGTCGGATACCTCGAGGCCCTGTGACTTGCGGGTCTCCTGCAGGTCGCGGATGAGGTCGCGGGCCCAGCCCTCGGCCTCCAGCTCCTCGGTGACCACCGAGTTCAGCACCACCAGGCCGGCATTGCCGGGCAGGGCGGCGGTGGACTCGGGTTCGGCGGCCACCAGGCGCTGGGTGTACTCCTCGGGCAGCAGGGTGATCCCGGCGGCGGACACGACACCGTCGGCGGACTCGCTCCACTCCCCCGCCTTGACGGCCTTGATCACCGTCTGGACCTGCTTGCCGATGCGCGGACCGGCGGCACGCGCGTTGACGACCAGCTCGAACCGGCCGTGCGCGGAGACGTCGGTGGTCAGGTCGACCTTCTTGACGTTGACCTCGTCGGCGATCAGCTCGGTGAACGGCGCCAACCGCTCGGCATCCGCGGCGGCGATGGTGACCTCGGCCAGCGGCAGCCGCACCCGCAGGTTCTGCGCCTTGCGCAGGCTCAGCACGGTGGAGCAGACCACGCGCACCTCGTCCATCGCGGCGACGAGCTCGGGGTCGTGCGGCAGCTCGGTCTCGGACGGCCAGTCGGTGAGGTGCACCGAGCGTTCGCCGGTCAGGCCACGCCAGATGACCTCGGTGATCAGCGGCAGCAGCGGTGCGGCCAGCCGGGTGACCACCTCGAGGACCGTGTGCAGGGTGTCGACCGCGTCGCGATCCTCGGTCCAGAAGCGCGAACGGGACCGGCGCACATACCAATTGGTGAGCGCGTCGGCGAAGCCACGCAGCTCGTCGGCGGCACCGGCGATGTCGTAGGCCTCGAGGGCCTCGGTGACCACGTCGCGGGTGACCGCGAGCTTGGCGAGGATGTAGCGATCGAGCACGTTCGGCGAATCCGTGCGCCACACACCGGGTTTCGAGGCGTACAGCTGCAGGAAGGTCCACGCGTTCCACAGCGGGCGCATCGCGTGGCTCACGCGTTCGCGGATGCCACGCTCGGTGACGATGAGGTTGCCGCCACGCAGGATGGGCGAGCTCATCAGGAACCAGCGCATGGCGTCGGAGCCGTCGCGGTCGAAGACCTCGTTGACGTCGGGGTAGTTGCCCTTCGACTTCGACATCTTCAGGCCGTCTTCACCGAGCACGATGCCGTGCGCGGCAACGGTTTTGAACGCGGGGGAGTCGAACAGCGCGGTCGAGAGCACGTGCAGGGTGTAGAACCAGCCGCGGGTCTGCCCGTTGTACTCGACGATGAAATCGCCCGGGAAGTGGCTGTCGAACCACTCCTTGTTCTCGAACGGGTAGTGCACCTGGGCATAGGGCATCGAGCCCGATTCGAACCAGCAGTCGAGCACCTCGGGCACCCGGCGCATGGTCGACTGCCCGGTGGGGTCGTCGGGATTGGGCCGGGTGAGGTTGTCGATGTGCGGGCGGTGCAGGTCGGTGGGGCGCACGCCGAAGTCGGCTTCGAGTTCGTCGAGCGAGCCGTACACGTCCACGCGCGGGTAGGCCGGGTTGTCCGACACCCACGCCGGGATCGGGCTGCCCCAGTAGCGGTTTCGGCTGATGTTCCAGTCGCGCGCGCCTTCGAGCCACTTGCCGAACTGGCCGTCGCGGATGTGCTCGGGCACCCAGCTGATCTGCTGGTTGAGCTCGACCATCCGATCACGGAACTTGGTGACCGCGACGAACCACGACGGCACGGCCATGTAGATCAGCGGCTGACCGGAACGCCAGCTGTGCGGGTAGGAGTGCTCGATCGTCTCGTGCCGCAACAGTTTTCCGGCGGCCTTGAGATCCTTGATGATCACCGGGTTGGCGTCGAACACCATCAGGCCCTCGTACGGCGGCACCATCGAGGTGAACTTGCCGCCCGGGTCGAGCGGTTGGACGATGTCGATGCCGTTGGCAGTGGCCACGTCCATGTCCTCTTCACCGAAAGCCGGTGCGAGGTGGACGATTCCGGTGCCGGAGTCGGTGGTGACGTAGTCGGCGGTGAGCACGCGGTGCGCGTTGGGGTGGCCGACGAAGAAGTCGAACGGCGGGGCGTAGGACAGGTCGGCCAGCGCCGCACCGTCGTACTCGCCGAGCACCTCCGGCTCGTCGCCCAGTTCGCGGGTGTAGTGCGAAAGACGTTCGGCGGCAAGCAGGTAGCGCTTGTCGTCGGCGCCGCGCACGTGCACGTAACGCACGTCGGGGTGCACCGCGATCGCGAGGTTGGACGGCAGGGTCCACGGGGTGGTGGTCCAGATCAGCGCGTTGGCACCGTCCAGGGCCGCCAGGGGGTGCTCGGCGGGGACGGACAGCACCATGTCGACGGTGACCGCGGGGTCCTGACGCATCTTGTAGGCGTCGTCGAGGCGGGTCTCCTGGTTCGACAGCGGCGTCTGCTCGTACCAGCTGTAGGGCAGCACCCGGAAGCCCTGGTAGATCAGGCCCTTCTCGTGCAGCGACTTGAACGCCCACATGACCGACTCCATGAAGTCCAGGTCGAGGGTCTTGTAGTCGTTGTCGAAGTCGACCCAGCGGGCCTGACGGGTGACGTACTCACGCCACTCGTTGGTGTAGCGCAGCACCGAGGACTTACAGGCGGCATTGAACTCCGCCAGCCCCATCTGCTCGATCTGAGCCTTGTCGGTGATGCCGAGCTGCTTCTCGGCCTCGATCTCGGCGGGCAGGCCGTGGGTGTCCCAGCCGAAGCGGCGGTCGACCTTCTTACCGCGCATGGTCTGGAAGCGCGGGATCAGGTCCTTGACGTACCCGGTGAGCAGGTGGCCGTAGTGCGGCAGGCCGTTGGCGAACGGGGGGCCGTCGTAGAAGACGAACTCTTCCTCGCTGTCGCGGTTGGCGATGCTGGCGCGGAAGGTGTCGTCGCGGGCCCAGTAGTCGAGCACCTGGGTTTCGAGCTCCGGGAAGGACGCGCCCGCGGCCGCGCCGAAATCGACCCGGGGGTATGCGCTACCGGTACTTGTCTCGTCCGCCATCGCGGATTGCTCCTCGTGCCGCCGCGCTCGAAAGGAGCGCGAAATGTGGGCACGGGGACGATGTCGGCGCCGGTGCGCCGTACCGCGGTACCACCCCGTTTGCTCGCACTGTCCCTCGCCGGGAACAACACGAGCCTCTCGTTGTGTGAGCTGTGACGGGCTCACCCGTTCGGTTCTACTGAGCGCGAACGCCGTTCTTCCGAAGACTCCCCGGTGATAGCCGGATCAACGTCATGTGTACTGAAATTCTAACCGGGCGCGTCCAGCCGATATTTCGCGCCCGTTCAGTTCCGTCGGGCGTGTCGGCCGGGTGGGGCCGGTTCGCTCTCGGGTTTTCGACTGGCCAGTGCGCTCACGAGCAAACTCGCGGCACCGACCACGCAGATCAGAATGCAACCCCACGCCCACACCACCGAACCGGTGGCCAGCGCCGCCACGAGCAGTCCGAAACCGATCGTGGCTAGAACAAGCGTCAAGACGAGCATGGCGACTCCCAAAGCCAACCGAGCAGCCCGACGAAAGCTGGGCATTCCCGAATCACGCGGCGCGCTGCGCCGCGCGACCCGGGAACTAGTTTACTTGCCGCCCTTGGCGAAGGAGGCAGGAGCCAGACTGTTGGCCGAACCGTTGGTTTCGCCCGCGAACTCGGCGCCGTCGACCGGCACAGCCGACCCACGGTTCTCGAGCTCTTCCAGCTGCGATTCCAGGTAGGACTTCAGGCGCACGCGGTACTCGCGCTCGAAGGTCTTCAGCTGCTCGATACGGCTTTCCAGCACGGTGCGCTGCTGGGTGATCGTGGCCATGATCTCGGCGTGCTGACGCTCGGCGTCGGCGGTGAGCGCCTCGGCCTTGTCCTTGGCCTGCCGGATCTGGGTGTCGGACCGGTTCTGCGCATCGGCCAGCATCGCGTCGGACTTGCCGCGCGCGTCGGCGATCATCGCTTCCGAACGGGTGCGGGCGTCGCCGACCAGTCGCTCGGAGTTTGCCCGCGCGTTGGACAGCAGACCCTCGGCCTCGGTCTTGGCGTCGGTGGTGAGGCGGTCCGCCATCTCCTGCGCCAGGGTCAGCACCTTCGCGGCCTGCATGTTGGCGTCCGGGCCGGAGTTCTGCACCGGTGCCGCCACGGGCATCGGAGCGGGCGGCGCGACCGGCATCGGCTGCGGAACAGGTTCTGGTGCCGGCGGCGGAGCCTGCTGCACAGGCGCCTTCGCGGCGTTGACCGGGGCGGACCCACGGTTCTTCTTGGCGTCGGCCAGTTCGGTGTCGAGTTCGGCGACCCGCTGACGCAGGTCGGCGTTCTCCTCGATCAGGCGCGAAAGCTCCTGTTCGACGAGATCCAGGAAGGCATCGACCTCGTCCTCGTTGTAGCCGCGCTTACCGATCGGCGGTTTGCTGAACGCGACGTTGTGCACATCGGCAGGAGTCAGCGGCATCGAAGGATCCCTTCACGCGTCTTTTGGAGAACTAGCAAGCGGTCTTCTCGATTCATTGTGTCACACGGAGGTCACGGGCTGCCCGAGCCTACCCACGATCGACATCAGGATGAAGACGAGGAAGAGCAGGACCATTATCGAAAGATCGAGACGGATCCCCCCAAGATTCACAGGAGGTATCAAACGCCTCAGCAGTTTCACCGGGGGGTCGGTGACAGTGAAGATCACCTCGAGGATGACCACCACCACACCGGTGGGGCGCCAGTCGCGCGCGAAACTGCGAATGAACTCCACGATCACCCGACTGATGAGCAACAGCCAGAAGATGAAGAGCACGAGGTACAGAACCGCGAACAGGGCCACGGCATCACTCTGCCGTAAAACCGGCAACGCGCAAAATGGCCGCGCCGCGCAGTGCGCGGGCGGCCATCTCGGCATCGGGGATGCGGACGCTATTTCTGGTTGTAGAAGCCGTTTTCGGCGATCCGACGGCGCTCTTCCGCTGATACGTCGACATCGGCGGGTGAGAGCAGGAACACCTTCGTGGCCACCTTGTCGAACGACCCGCGCAGCGCGAACGCCAGGCCCGCCGCGAAGTCCACCAGACGCTTGGCATCGGCGTTGCTCAGGTCGACCAGGTCCATGATGACCGGGTTGCCCTCGCGGAACCGTTCGCCGATGATCCTGGCCTCGCTGTAGTCGCGCGGACGCAGCGTGGTGATCTTGGACAAGGGACCTCCGTCCTCGAAGATCCCTGGCCGCCGTGCGGGCGCGGGTTCGGGGCGCTCACGCTGCTCCATCCTGCGCTCCTCGGCATCGGGATCGACCGCGAGCGCACCACGAGTGGAGCCACGCATTCCTGGTGCGACACCGCCTGCCCGGAAGGACCGGCCCGACGACGGCGCCGTTTCGATCCTGGTGGGGCGACGCGGCGTCTCGTAGCGATCGTCGGCGTAGGTGTCGGCGACATAGTCGTCGCGACGGGCCTGGTAGGCCGACTTGTAGGCCGGCTGCGGAAAGTCGTCCGCCTCCTCCGCGAAACGGTCTGCACCGTAACGGTCTTCGGCATAGCGGTCGTAGCTGCGCGGGCGGATCCGGTCCGCGCGCTCCTCGGTACCGCGAGGGGCATGATCGTCGACGTAGTCGTCTTCGTACTCATCGAGCGGAACCATGCCGAAGTACGCCTTGAACTTATGCAGGGTACTCATCTGGTCGACCTTCCTTCGGCCCCGGTGGCGGCCGGGTGTTGAAGTTCTTGCTCAGCGCCTCTTCGGCCCAATCGTATGTGTCGAATGTGACTGATGAGGTTTCTTTGCTACGCCGAGGTTATCGGTCGGGTGCCCATCAAGGCGGTTCCGACACGCACACACGTCGAACCGTGTTCGACCGCGATCTCCAAATCACCCGACATACCTGCAGAAAGTTCGGTGGCTTCGGCGTGTTGCGCGAGTAGCGAAGTATGCGACTTCGCAAGCTTCGCAAATGACACATCGGCGGGCGTGTCAAGGGGCGGAATCGCCATCAGACCGGCCAGATGCAGGCCGGGCGCCTTCGCTACGAGGTCGGCCAGAGCGAGCAGATCGGCGGGCGCGACACCCCCGCGTCCGGGGTCGGCGTCCAGGCTCACCTGCAACAGCACCCGCAGCGGCGAGTTACGCTCGCCGGCTGCCAGTGCGTCCTGCGCGGCGCGGTCGAGGGCGTTAGCCAGGCGTTCGCTGTCGACCGAGGCGACGGTGTGCGCCCAGCGCGCTACCGAGCGGGCCTTGTTGCGTTGTAAACGGCCGATCATGTGCCATTCGACGTCGTCGTAGGCCAGTTCGTCGACCTTCGCGGAGGCTTCCTGCTCGCGGGACTCGCCGAATTCACGGCGGCCGAGGGAGTGCAGGATGGCGACGTCGGAGGCGGGGAAGAACTTCGTGACCGGGAGCAGTTTCACCGAACCCGGTGTGCGGCCTGCTGATTCGACCGCGGCGTCGATGCGAGCGAGCAGGCCGTCCAGGCGCGCCGAGAGTTCCGCGGTGCGCGCAGTGGGGTCAGTGGTCATCGGCGTGCTCCGGTGTTCGCGCGGGTGCGGATCCTCGTGCGGGCAGCGTTCGTGCGGGCAGAATCCGGGCGGGCAGTATCCGGGCTCATGCGTTGGTTTCCATCCAGATCACGCCGGCGATGCGGCCGGTGGGGGCGCCGCGGCGGTGGCTGAACAGGGTTTTGTCCTCGATGGTGCAGCGGGGGTCGGTCGCGACACCGGACACGCCCGCTTCGGTGAGCTGTCTGCGGATGCCCGCGCGCAGGTCCAGGCCTGGGGTCTTGCGGACGGTGGTGGTGGCGCTGCCGGGCAGGTGGGCTTCCACGTCGGCCCGCATGGCGGCGGGGACCTCGTACTGGCGACCTGACGCCGCCGGGCCGAGGAAGGCACCGATGCGGTCGATGCGGGCACCGACCGAGACCATCGCCTCGAGCACGCGCGGGACGATGCCGATGCGGGCGCCGATACGGCCCGCGTGGACGGCGGCGATCACGCCCGCCTCGTCGTCGGACAGCAGGATCGGCACACAGTCGGCGGTGAGGACCACCAGCGCCAGGCCGGGCACCGTGGTGACCAGCGCGTCGGTCACCGGGACCGGCTCGTCGCGCGGTCCGTCGACGATCTCGATATTGCGCCCGTGCACCTGTTCCATCCACACCAGGCGGTCCGGCGCGAGGCCGATGCCCTCGGCGAGCCGAATTCGGTTGCGGCGCACGGCTTCCGGATCGTCTCCGACGTGGTCGCCCAGGTTGAACGATTCGTAGGGCGCGGCGGAGAAACCGCCGGCGCGGGTGGTGGTCACCCGGCGGACGTTCACGGTAGGAGGTGCGGAAGTCATGGTTGCCAGGGTAGTGCGGTGGGCAGGTCACCTGGTCACCGCGCGGGGTGACGTGGGCAACCCTCCCAGGACCACGCCGCGCGCGTCACGACGCAGCCCGCGCGTCGCTACGCGCCCGTGGGTCGCGGCGCCACACGTGCAACCGCGATGGCTCGACGTCAGCTACCACTCCCCGCACACGCGAAAGCGCCCGAACTCACAGTGGAGTTCAGGCGCTGTCGGTGGTGCGAAAAACTATCGACGCATGAAGATCGGGATGTCGATGTCGTCGTCATCGTCGCCGTCGTCACGCGGCACCGAGTTGTTGACCTCGTTCATCGCCCGCTCGGTGACCCGTGCGCGCTCGGACTCCCGGTAGCGCTCGGTATCGCGGTAGTTCGGTGCCGCGGCCCGGCCACCGGACACCCCGGCCGTGGCGGGCTCGACGGGACGCGACGGCGCTTCGGGGGCACGCCCCTGGCCGATGGACCCCGCACTGCTGGACCCGATCGGGCCGGACGTGGTCCGGCTCGTGGTGGCCGTGTTGTTCTCGGAACTGCGGCGCGCCGGTCCCCCACCGTCGAATCCCGCGGCGATAACGGTGACACGCACCTCGTCGCCCAGCGAATCGTCGATGACCGTACCGAAGATGATGTTGGCCTCGATGTGCGCGGCCTCCTGCACCAGCGAGGCGGCCTCGTTGATCTCGAACAGGCCCAGATCGGACCCGCCCGCGATCGAGAGCAGCACGCCGTGCGCACCGTCCATGGAAGCCTCGAGCAGCGGCGAATTGATCGCCGTCTCGGCGGCTTTCACCGAACGACCCTCACCGCGTGCGGAGCCGATGCCCATCAGGGCCGAACCGGCACCCGACATCACGGACTTCACGTCGGCGAAGTCGACGTTGATCAAGCCGGGGGTGGTGATCAGGTCGGTAATGCCCTGAACACCGTTGAGCAGCACCTCATCCGCGGAGCGGAAGGCGTCCATCAGACTCACCGCCGCGTCGCCCAGCTGCAGCAGCCGGTCGTTCGGAATGACGATGAGGGTGTCGCACGACTCGCGAAGCAGGTTGATGCCCACTTCGGCCTGGTTCCCGCGACGTTTTCCTTCGAAGGAAAACGGCCGGGTGACGACTCCTATAGTCAACGCCCCCAGCTTGCGGGCGATGCTGGCGACGACAGGGGCGCCGCCGGTTCCGGTGCCACCACCTTCGCCCGCGGTGACGAAGACCATGTCGGCGCCCTTGAGCACCTCTTCGATCTCGTCCTTGTGGTCCTCTGCGGCCTTGCGGCCGACTTCCGGATCGGCTCCGGCGCCGAGGCCTCGGGTGAGTTCACGACCGACGTCGAGTTTGACGTCGGCGTCGCTCATCAGCAGGGCTTGCGCGTCGGTATTGACCGCGATGAACTCGACTCCCTTGAGTCCCTGTTCGATCATTCGGTTGACGGCGTTCACGCCGCCGCCGCCGATACCGACGACCTTGATCACCGCAAGGTAGTTGTGCGGGGGCGTCATGGGCTCTCGCCTTCCTTCGATCTAAAACCCTCAACCTCAACCATAGGGTTGGCGTTATGTCAAGTATCCGACTGCTGCGGAACGCTATTCGCAGCCACTGCGATCCCGGCGCAGGCGCGCCGAGGCAAGAGCCAGAATCTTGTGCCACAAAGAATGTCGCTCACTTTACCGTGACCAGATTCGGACTCGATACGTCGAACACGGTCCCCTCACGGGTCAGCAGCGGCAACACGACGGCGGCTTTGCGCTCGCCATCGCCCGTGCCGCCCCACACTACCTGTCTCCCGTCGCGAAGGCGCAGTGAGACGTCCGAAATCGACCGTGCGACAACCTCACCCACCTGCACCGACAGCGCGGGCGGCAGGGTGACCAGCACATCCACCGCCGCCCTGGTGGCCGCGGGCCCGGTGAACGAGCCCTCCGACAGCAGCATCGGAACCCCGATCGGCGCCTCGGGTTCGATCGCGAATTCGACGCCGTCGGTGTCGATCAGGTGCGCGCCGTCGCCTGCGTCGAAGTACACCACCGCGGTGCGTTCCTCGACGGTGACCAGCACTGTCGAGGGGAATTTACGCTGCACCCGGACAGATCGGACTTTCGGGATCGCGGCCACGCGCTGCGCGATCGCGGTGGTGTCGATGCGCAACATCGAACGGCCGTCCGGGATTTCGAGGCGACCACGCACCTCGGCGTCGGGCACCGCCGACAGTCCGTCGATGCGTACGGTGCGCACCGACAGCGCGGGGGTGAACCAGGCCAACGCCACCAGCAGGCTCACCACCAGCATCGCGACCACCGTCCACAGGCGGTAGCCGTGCCACCCGCGCGCGGCGGGCATCGGCAATCTCATCGGCCGCCCTGCTGCGGCCTGGCGCGCAGGCTGTCGAGAATCTGGGTGCCCAGCATCGTGACATCGCCCGCGCCCATGGTGATCACGACGTCGCCGTCGTGCGCCAGGCCCGCGACCTGCTTGCCGACCTTGGACATATCCGGCTGGTAGTGCACGGGTTTGGTCACCGACCCGGCCACCAGCGCGCCGTTGACGCCGGGCAGCGGGTCTTCGCGGGCACCGTAGACGTCGAGCACGACCACCTCGTCGGCCAGGCTCAGCGCGGTGCCGAACTCGGTGGCGAACGTGGCGGTGCGGCTGTACAGATGCGGCTGGAACACCACGATCACCCGGCCCCTGGTGGTGCGGGCACCGTCGCGGGCCTCCTGGGCGACCAGCTGGGCCGCGGCTTCGAGCACCGCGCGCACCTCGGTGGGGTGGTGCGCGTAGTCGTCGAACACGCGCACGCCGTTCTCCCGGCCGGTGAACTGGAACCGGCGATGCACGCCACCGAAACCCTCCAGTCCCTGGACGATCTCGTCGATGTCGGCGCCGGTGGCGCGCGCGGCCAGCAGCGCGGCCAGTGCGTTCAGTGCCATGTGCCTGCCGGGCACCGACAGGCGCAGCGAGCGCGGCACGGTTTCGCCGTCGAGCTGGAATTCCACGATGCCGCCGACGTCGCGCGGTTGCCAGTCCAGCAGGCGCGCACCGACGGTCACGGGGGCGTCGGTGAGATCGCCGGAGCCGTAACCGAGCACGTCGATGCCGCGTTCTCTCAACCGCGGTGCCACGCGCTGCGCCAAGGCCAGCGAACCGGGATCGTCCAGGCACACCACCAGCAGTCCGCCGGGGGCGAGACGGTCGGCGAAGTCGTCGAAGACCTGGATGTAGGCCTCGTCGGTGCCGAAGTAGTCCAGGTGATCGGATTCGATATTGGTGACCACGGCGACGTCGGGGTCGTATTGCAGCAGTGAGCCGTCGGACTCGTCGGCCTCGGCCACGAAGATGTCGCCGCTGCCGTGGTGGGCGTTGGTGCCCGCCTCGTTGAGCTCGCCGCCCACGGCGAACGACGGGTCGGCGCCGCAGTGCTGCAGGGTGACGATCAGCATCGAGGTGGTGGAGGTCTTGCCGTGGGTGCCCGAGACCAGCAGGGTCTTGTGTCCGCGCATCAGCGCCGCGAGCACGGTCGGGCGCATCAGCACGGGGATGTCGCGCCGGTTCGCTTCGACCAGTTCGGGATTGGTCTTCGGGATGGCGGCGTAGGTGGTGACCACCACGGTCGGGCCGCCGGGCAGCAGGTCCAGCGCGTCGGCGGCGTGGCCGATGCGCACTTGCGCGCCGCGGGCCCGCAGCGACAGCACGCCGCGGCTTTCGCGGGCATCGGAACCGGAGACCTGGCCGCCGCGCGACAGCAGGATCCGCGCGATGCCGGACATGCCCGCACCGCCGATTCCGACCATGTGCACGCGTTCGAGTTCGGGGGGCAGGGCCGTGCCGGTGGACTCGCCGATCGTGCCGCTCTGCTCGCTCATCGGGCCACCTCGGTGACGATCCTGGCGACGGTGTCGGCAGCATCGCGATGGCCCGCGCCAGCGGCGGCGCGGCCCATCTGCGCGAGTGCGGCGGGGTCCAGCAGCAGCGGAATCACCTCATCGATCACATATTTCGGAGTCAGTTCGGCATCGGCCACGATTGTGCCACCACCTTGGGCGACCACCGGTCTGGCGTTGAATTCCTGTTCGCCGTTGCCGTGCGGCAGCGGCACGTAGAACGCGGGCAGCCCGACCGCGGACACCTCGGCCACGGTCATCGCACCGGATCGGCACACCACCGCGTCGGCGGCGGCGTACGCCAGGTCCATCCGCGACAGATACGGCACCGCGACATACGGTGCGGGTGCCCCAGAAGTGCTCACCTCGACGCTGTTCTTGGGGCCGTGCGCGTGCAGCACCGAAACGCCCGCGGCGGCGAGTTGCGGTGCGGCACCGGAGATGGCCTCGTTGAGACTGCGTGCGCCCTGCGAACCACCGAACACCAGCAGCACCGGGCCCTGCGCGGGCAGCCCGAAGTGCGCGCGAGCTTCCGCGCGCAGAGCACCACGGTCGAGTTCGGTGATGGAGGCGCGCACCGGAATGCCGACGACCTGCGCACCAGCCAGTCCCGAATCAGGGACAGCGGCAAGCACTTTCGTGGCCAGGCGAGCACCGACCTTGTTGGCGATGCCTGCCTTGGCGTTGGCCTCGTGCACGATCACCGGAACCTTGCGTTTGCGGCCGAAAAGTCCACCGCGCGCGGCCAGGTACGCGGGCAGGGCGACGTAGCCGCCGAAGCCGATGATCACATCGGCCTGCACGTCGTCGATGACGGCCCTGGTCGCCTTCACCGAGGCCAAAACCCGGCCGGGCAGGCGCAAAAGGTCCGCGGAGGGCTTGCGCGGCAACGGCACCGGCGGGATCAGTTCGAGGGGGTACCCACGTTCGGGCACCAGTTTCGTCTCGAGTCCACGTTCGGTACCCAAGGCGGTGACCCGGATCGAATCGTCGAGTCTGCGCAGCGCGTCGGCTACTGCCAACGCGGGTTCGATGTGGCCTGCGGTTCCTCCGCCTGCGACGATCACCGACAACCCGGATCGCGGGTTACTCACCTGGATATACCTCGTTCTCTGTCTCGATGTGCCCGGTTCACGAAGGCCCGCGTGCTCACGCTCCGCTACCTCCGCCGTTCTGCCGTTTCACCGGGCGGTGTGGCATCGGGTAGGTCGGCTCCCATGCTCTAGTCGACCGTAGCGAACTCGTGCCGCGACTTTCGGGCGCGCGTCGCCTGCGCTGCGGGGCGGGCTCGCGGCGAGGCGGCTGACGTGGGCGTTCGGGTTTGCGCGGCGCGGGTTTGCGCACGGGCGGGGTGTACACCTCCGGCACCGGCAGGCGCAGCAGACGACTGAGTCGACCGTCCTGACCGGCTTTCAACGCCGACACCGCTTCCGGTTCGTGCCGGGCGGCGCTGGCGATGATGCCGAACATGAACAGCGTGATCGCCAGCGACGAACCACCCGCGGACACCAGCGGCAGCTGCAGACCGGTCACCGGCAGCAGGCCGACGACGTAGCCGATGTTGATCAGCGCCTGCGCGGTGATCCAGGTGGTCGCGGTGGCGGTGAGCAGGCGAAGGAACGGGTCCACCGAGCGCAGCGCGATGCGAATGCCCGTGTAGACGAACAGGGCCAGCAGCGCCAGCACCACCATGCAGCCGAGGAAGCCCAGTTCCTCGCCGATGATGGCGAAGATGAAGTCGTTGTGCGAGTTGGGCAGGTAGCTCCACTTGGCGCGACTCTGGCCAAGACCCCGGCCGAGAATGCCGCCGTCGGCCAGGGAGTACTTGGCTTGCAGCGCCTGGTAATTGGCGCCGAGTGGATCGTCGCCGGGATTGAAGAACGCGCGCACGCGGTCGGAGCGATACCCGGCCGACACCGCGAGCACCGCCGCCGCGACCGTGCCGGTGGCCACGATCGCCACGAACAACCGCACGGGCAGCCCACCGAACCACAGCAGCGCCATCAGCACGATGCCCAGCGCGATGGTGGTCGACAGGTTCGGCTCGAGCACCACCAGCAGACACACCAGCAGACCGGCGGGCACCAGCGGCACCAGGATGTCTTTGAGCTGGCCGCCGCGACGCGACGCGAGCAGGTGCGCGCCCCACACGATCAGGGTCACCTTGACCAATTCCGACGGCTGGATCGACAGCGGCCCGATGTCGAACCAGCGGCGCGCCCCACCGACCTTCGTCCCGATGCCGGGGATCAGCACCAGCACCAGCGCGAGCACCGAGATACTGAAGATCGGAAACGACCACTGCCGCAGGAACCGCAACGGCAACCGCAACGCCACATAGAACGCGACCGCACCCAGCGCGGCGAACATGGCCTGCTGGATGAACAGCGCGTAGGCCGACTCCCCGTCGGCATAGGACTCCACGCTCGACGCCGACAACACCATCACCAGACCGAGCACGGTGAGCAGGGTGGCGATGGTGACGATCAGGTGGAACGACGCCAGTGGCCGCGCCAGCCACGCGCCGAAGCGCTCCCCCGCCCAGTTCGGCGTGCCGGAGCGGCGCGACGGTCCGGCGCCCTTGTCCGCTCGACTCGTACTCGGCTGGGCCCGCGTGGTCCCCGCGCTGCCTCGGCTGTCAGCCACGCTGCCCCCTTGTGGGCGGTGAGTTCTGGGCTCGGCGCGGTGTGGTCACAGCGCCCGCCCGATGTCACCGTCTTCCAGTGCCGTCACCGCATCCACGAAACAGCGTCCGCGGTGGGTGTAGTCGTCGTACATGTCCAAAGACGCCGCGGCCGGGGCGAGCAGAACGGTGTCGCCGGGGCCTGCCAGGCCTGCCGCGGCGCGCACCGCGCGGCCCATGACCGCTTCGGCTCGCTGGGATCGGGACGACTCCATGTCTGCATCGTCTCCCGCATCCAGCTGGATGACCGGGACTTCGGGTGCGTGTCGCGCCATCGCGGCGGCGATCACCGGCGCGTCGGCCCCGAAAAGGACCGCGCCGACCAGTCGGTCGCCGATCTCCTCGATCAGGTCGTCCACGCTCGCGCCCTTGAGCAGACCGCCCGCCACCCAGACCACCTGCGGGTGCGCCATGATCGCGGCGCGGGCGGCGTGCGGGTTGGTGGCCTTGGAATCGTCGATGAATTCCACGCCGCCCAGTTCGCGCACGAACGCGGTGCGGTGCGGGCCCACTTTGTGTTCGGCCAGGCCCTCTTTGACGAACTGCGGGGCCACGTCGATGGCCCTGGTCAGCGCGGACGCGGCCAGTGCGTCGGCGATGCCGGCGGGTCCTGGTGGGCTGATGTCGCTGGTCTCGGCCAGGATCGCGGCCTTGGTGAAGGCGCGGTCCAGCAGCTTGCCGTCGACCACGCCGAGTTCGCCGTCGGCGGGGACGCCGATGCGGAAACCGACGGTGCGGCGCGCCTTGGCCTTTCGGGCCAGCGAGCCCGCGACCGGGTCGTCGAGGCCGACCACGCCGACGCGACCGGTCAGCGCGCGCGCTTTCGCGGCGGCGTAGGCGTCGAGGCCGCCGTGCCAATCCAGGTGATCCTCGGCGACGTTGAGCACCACGCCCGCTTCGGGTCGCACCGACGGCGCCCAGTGCAGCTGGAACGAGGACAGTTCCACGGCCAGCACCTGCGGACCGGGGTTGCGGCGCAGCGCGTCCAGGATCGGCAGGCCGATATTGCCGCAGGCCACGCTGGGGATGCCGGCGGCGCGCAGGATCGAGTGCGTCATCTGGGTGGTGGTGGTCTTGCCGTTGGTGCCGGTGACCACCAGCCACTTGCGGACGGGGCCGTAGATGCGGGCCTGATCGACCCACCACGCGAATTCGACGTCGCCCCACACGGGCACGCCCTCGGTGACCGCGGAGACCAGCACCGGCGAATCCGGTCGCCAGCCGGGGCTGGTGATCACCAGCGCGAAGCGGCTCAGGTCGGCTTTCTCGAGTTCGACGCTGGGCGCGATCTCGAGGCCGAGTTCGGCGGCTTCGGCCAGGGCCTTGGCGCCGTTGTCGGTGACCACGGGGTGCGCGCCGATATCGCGCAGCGGTTCGATCAGCGAGCGTCCGGAGACGCCCCAACCGGCCACGAGAACGTCACGGCCACGCAGGAATTCCAGCATGGGGCCCGGGGAACGCAGGGCGCGGGGCGAGTGTTCGACCATGTTTCGATTCACCCGACCTGTGACAGATATTCGCTATAGAACAGGCCCAGACCCACTGCGGCGGAGATGCCCGCCAATATCCAGAACCGGATGATCACCGTGGTTTCGGCCCACTTACTCAACTCGAAGTGATGGTGGAACGGCGCCATCTTGAACAGGCGATTGCGGGTGGTGCGGTACACCACGACCTGCAGCACCACCGACGCCGCCTCGGCGACGAACAACGCGCCGATCACGGCCATCAGCAGTTCGGTGCGAGTGGTGACCGACAGACCGGCGATCAGGCCACCCAGCGCCAGCGAACCGGTGTCGCCCATGAAGATCCGCGCGGGCGCGGCGTTCCACCAGAGGAAGCCGATGCACGCGGCGGCCGCGGCGGCACAGACCAGCGCCAGGTCGAGGGGGTCGCGCACGTTGTAGCAGCCGGCTTCGGGGCTGGTGGCGCAGGCGTTGCGGAACTGCCAGAAGGTGATGATCACGTAGGCACCCAGCAGCAGGCTCATCGAACCCGCCGCGAGACCGTCGAGTCCATCGGTCAGATTGACCGCGTTGGACCAGGCCACGACCAGCAGCAGCACCCAGATGACGAAAACGACCGCACCCATGGAGACGGTGTTCCAGTCGCGCACATACGACAGGTGCTGGCTGGCGGGGGCAAGGCCGTCGGTGTTGCGGAACTGCAACACCAGCACCGCGAAGATGACCGCCGCCGCGGTTTGCCCGATGTACTTGCCCGCGGCCGACAGCCCGAGGTTGCGCTGCTTGCGCAGTTTGATGAAGTCGTCGAGGAAGCCGACGATGCCCAGCGCGGTGGTCAGGCCGAGCACGAGCAGACCCGACGCGGTGGGACCTTCGGCGTCGTAGCCGATGCCGATCAGGTGCGAGCCGAGGTAGCCCGCCCACATGCCGATCAGGATGGCGACACCGCCCATGGTGGGGGTGCCGCGCTTGGCCTGGTGGCTGGCCGGGCCGTCGACCCGGATCTCCTGGCCGAAGCCCTGTTTGGCGAAAACCCGAACCAGCAACGGCGTCAACAGGATCGACACCGCCAGTGCGATCCCCGCCGCGAACAAGATTTGCCTCATCGAGCTTTGTTACCTTCCGCTGCCCCGGTCAGGTGCTCGGCGACGACCCAGAGGCCGACCGCCTTCGACGCCTTGACCAGTACCACATCGCCGGGGGCGATCTCGTCGTCGAGCAGCGCGATCGCCGCGTCGATATCGGGAACGAGGATCGATTCCTCGCCCCAAGAGCCTTCCATTACCGCTCCCTGGTGCAAGCCGTGGGAGGGTCGTCCGGTGCCGACCACGATCAACCGGTCGACATCAAGGCGTACGGCCAGGCGTCCGATCGCGTCGTGTTCGATCACCGAGGTGTCGCCCAGTTCGCCCATCTCGCCCAGTACGGCCCAGCTGCGCCGGTTGGCCGGTTTGGCCATGGTGACCAGCGCTTTGAGCGCCGCGCGCACCGAGTCGGGGTTGGCGTTGTAGGAGTCGTTGATGACGGTGACGCCGTCGGGGGTGGTCGTGACGTCCATGCGGCGCACCGAGGCCGCGGTCGCGCCCGCCAGTGCCGTGGCCACGGTCTCGAGGTCGGCGCCGCATTCCAGGGCCACGGCCGCGGCGGCCAGTGCGTTGCCGACCTGGTGTTCGCCGCTGACCGCGAGCTGCACCGGGATCGACTCGCCGTTCGCGTGCATCGTGAAGTGGGCGCGGGCCTGGCCGTCGGTGGTCACGTCGGTGGCGCGGATGTCGGCGTCGCCGGACAGGCCGACCGTGACCACGCGGGCCTTGGTGCGCGAGGCCATGGCGGCCACGTTCGGGTCGTCGGCGTTGAGCACCGCCAGGCCTTCGGCGGGCAGGGCTTCCACGAGTTCGCCCTTGGCCTGCGCGATGGCTTCGCGGCTGCCGAATTCGCCGAGGTGAGCGGTGCCGACATTGAGCACGACGCCGATGCGCGGGGGTGCGATGCGGGCCAGTGCGGCGATGTGGCCGCGGCCGCGCGCGGACAGTTCCAGTGCCAGGAACCGGGTTTCCGCGCCTGCGCGCAGGGCGGTCCAGGGGTGGCCCAGTTCGTTGTTGAACGAGCCGGGCGGCGCGACGACCGCACCCAGCGGCGCGAGCACCGCGGCGAGCAGATCCTTGGTCGAGGTCTTGCCCGAGGATCCGGTGACGCCCACGACGGTGAGTCCGGTGCGCTGCGCCAGGCGTTGCGTGCTGACGCGGGCCAGTTCGGCAAGCGCCGACAGTACCGCGGCGCCGGAACCGTCGCCGTCGTGGCTCAGCGCCACCGAAGTGGCCGGGACCGAACCGAGTTCGGGGGTGACCACGATCGCGGGCACGCCGACCGGTCGGGCCGCCAGGACCGCGACCGCACCGGCGGCGATCGCGGTGGCCGCGTAGTCGTGTCCGTCGGAGTTGGCGCCCGGTAGCGCGAGGAACAGATCGCCGGAACCGATTCGGCGCGAATCGAATTCGACCGAGCCGGTCACCAGTGCCTGGGGGTCGGGTACGTCGTGCAGCTGTCCGCCGACCACGTCCGCGATCTCCCGCAGTGTCATCTCGATCATGAAACCGTCAAATCCTCCGAGTCCGCACGCGGACTCTGTTGTGTCCGCAGGGCATCCAGCGCCGCGGCGACCACCTCGCGGTCGTCGAACGGCTGCTTGACGCCCTTGATCTCCTGGCCCGACTCGTGGCCCTTACCCGCCACGAGCACCACGTCGCCCGCGCGCGCCCAGTTCACCGCGGCGGCAATGGCTTGTGCGCGGTCGCCGATCTCGCGGATCTCGCCGCGGTCGGTGTCGGGGATGTCGTGGGCACCGGCCACCACGGCGGCTCTGATGGCCGCCGGGTCCTCGGTGCGCGGGTTGTCGTCGGTGACGATGAGCAGGTCCGCGCGGGCGGCCGCGGCGCCCATGAGCGGACGTTTGGCCATGTCGCGGTCGCCGCCCGCGCCGAGTACGACGGCGAGCCTGCCGGTGCCCGCCTCGTCGAGGTGACCGCGCAGGGTGGTCACCACGGATTCGATGGCGGCGGGCTTGTGCGCGTAATCGACCACGGCGAGGAAGTCCTGGCCGTGTTCCACCCGCTGCATCCGGCCCGGCACGTCGACCACGGCCAGCGCGGGTGCCGCGATCGCGGGGTCGACGCCTGCCGCGGCGCAGGTGGCCACGGCCAGCAGGGCATTGGCGACGTTGTAGCGGCCGGGCAGGCGCAGGCGCACCGTGAGGTCGCCGTCGGGGGTCGCGGCGGTGAATTCCTGTTCGCCGCCGGTCGTTTTGATGTCGCCGACCACGGACCAGGTCGCCGCGCCGGTGGTCGACACGGTGATCGGGTCGACCAGGTCGCCCGCCAGGCGGGTGCCCCACTCGTCGTCGACGCAGATCACCGCGGTGCGCGCGGCGATCGGCGAATCCGCGTCGAACAGTCGACGTTTGGCGGCGAAGTAGTCCTCGAAGTCTTTGTGGAAGTCCAGGTGATCCTGGGACAGATTCGTGAACGCGCCGACCGCGAACCGCACCCCGTCGACCCGGCCCAGTGCCAGCGCGTGGCTGGACACCTCCATCACGACCGCGTCGACACCCTGCTCGACCATCGCGGCGAACATCGCGTGCAACTGCGGCGCCTCGGGAGTGGTGAGCGCGCTGGGAACGCGGCGGCCGCCGATGCGAGTCTCGATCGTGCCGATCAGGCCGGTGGACAGTCCGGCCGCGACCAGACCGGCTTCGACCAGGTACGAGGTGGTGGTCTTGCCGGAAGTTCCGGTGATGCCGATGATGCGCAGCTTGTCGCTCGGATGGCCGTAGATCTCGGCAGAGAGTTCGCCGAGCACCGCGCGGGGCTGTTCGCGCACCAGCACGGGGACAGCCACGTCGCCGATCAGCGCGGCGCCCGCGGCATCGGTGAACACGGCCACCGCGCCCGCGGCGATCGCGTCGGCGGCGAAACGGGCACCGTGCGAGTTCGCGCCGGGCAGACCGACGAACAGGTCGCCGGGGCGCACCGCGTTGGAGCGTTGTTCGATGCCGGTGACCGTCACGTCGCCCGATACCGGCGTCGCCGACGTGGCACCGGTGAGGTGCAGCAGCGCCTGCAGCGGGGTCGACAGCGCAGTGGTTGGCCGGAGCGCGTGCGGGCTGGACTGCGCGGGCACAAGGCTCCTCTCTGAGAGTGATCGAGCGCGTGGGCGAGACGAGCAGTCAGGTTACCGACGCGCGGTGTCGGACGGACAACGTGGGTTGAGTTTCAGCGGGCGAACCGCACCCGCTATGACCCGGCTTCCAGCACCAACTGCGCGGGTTCCGGCGACGGTGGCACCCGGTCGCGTTGCAGGGCCCACGAGGCGATGCTGTGGAACAGCGGCGCGGCCGATCCGCCACCCGAGCCGTCGGAGCTGCGCACGGGCGCGTCGAGCATCATCCCGATCACGTAGCGGGGGTTGTCCGCGGGCGCCATCCCGGCGAAGGTGATGTAGTACGACGAGGTCGAATAGCACCGGCACGCGGGGTCTACCTTCTGCGCGGTGCCGGTCTTGCCCGCCACCTGATAACCCTCGATCGCGGCGGGTACGCCAGTGCCCATCTGGACGCCCATCGGGTCCTTCTGCACGGTCGCCTGGAACATCTGCCGCAGGGTCGCCGCGGTCTGCGGGCTGACCACGCGCACGCCATCGGGTTGCAGTTCCTCGGTGCGGTGACCGTCGGGGCCGATCTTGGCCTTGACGATGCGCGGCGGGATGCGAAGCCCGTCGTTGGCCACGGCCTGGAACATGCCCGCCATCTGCAGGGTGGTCATCGAAAGGCCCTGTCCGATGGGCAGGTTGGCGAAGGAACCGCCGGACCACTGGTCGCGGGCGGGCACCTGGCCGCCGCTCTCGCCGGGCAGGCCGACGCCGGTGCGTTGGCCCAGGCCGAAGCGGGTGATCATGTCGGCGAAGCGGTCCTCGCCCACCCGCTGGGCGAGCATGAGAGTGCCGACGTTGGAGGACTTTCCGAATACGCCGGTGGTCGTGTAGGGGGCGACGTCGTGTTGCCACGCGTCGTTGACGGTGACGCCTGCCATCCGGATCGAGCCGGGGACCTGCAGCACCTCGTCGGGGGTGGTCACGCCGTATTCGATGGCGGCGGCGGCGGTCACGATCTTGTTGACCGAGCCGGGCTCGAAGGGTTCGGAGACCGAGGGGTTGTTCAGCTTGCCGGTGGTCCAACCATCAGGTCCCAGTGCGGCATTGAAGGTGCCGTCGTTGGCCATGGCCAACACCTGACCGGTCTTGGCGTCCAGGACCACCGCCGAGGCCGAGGACGCGCCCGACATCTGTTTGGCCTGGTTGACCTGCTGCTGCACGTAGTACTGCATGTCGGCGTCGAGGGTGAGCTCCACGCCGTTGCCGTTCACCGCGGGCTGCTGATCGCGATAGCTGCCGGGAATCACCGCGCCGTCGGAACCCTGGTCGTAGGTGCGCGAACCGTCGGTGCCCGACAGCACCGAATCCAGTGCCGATTCCAGGCCCATGTGGCCCTGGCCGTCCCAGTTCGTCGCGCCGATCACATTGGATGCCAGTGAGCCGCCGGGGTATTCGCGCCGGTCGGTACGTTCGGCGCCGACCACCGGATACTTCTCGGTGATCTCCGCGGCCACCCGCGGATCGACATTCTTGACCAGGTACTCGAAGCCCTTCTCACTGTTCAGCTTCGCCAGCAGATCCTTCTCGCTGGGCGTGCCCGCGATGGCACCGAGCTTGTCGTGGATGAACTTCGCGATGTCCTTCAAGTGCTGCTCGGGATCGGGCGCGCCGGCCTTCAGCTCCTTGGCCTTGGCCAACTGCTTGCGCACCAGAACCGGTTGGAACGTCAAGGATTTCACGGTCAACGTGAAGGCGAGCTGATTGCCGTACCGGTCGGTGATCGGACCGCGCACCGCGGCCTCGGTCGCCTTGATGGTGCGCTGCGCGGCCGACTGCGCGGACAGGGCGGGCGAGGCGAAACTCTGAATGTAGAGCAGTTGCAACGCGACAACGGCCAGGGTCGACAACAGCGCCACCCGTCCGACGCCCAGTCGCAGGCGGATGGGCCGGTCCGGCGAGAGCGCGCGGGCCCTCGACGAGACCGGCCCGCGTCGCTTCGGCGACGCGGGCCCGCTGCGTTTCATCGGGGGACATCCTGCGATTCGACGACCTGAGGCTGTTCGCTCGTGGGTGCGCCGACAGGGGGTGCGACCGCGGTGGGCGGTCCTGCGGCGGGTGCTCGTGGGCCGGGGGCCGCACCCGGCGTAGGTAGCGGCGCGTCAGCGGGGATGGCCGGTTCGGGAGCCAGGCCCGATTCGGGCGCGAAACCTGGTGTGGGCGAAGGGGTTTCGACCTGGGCAAAAGGTTCGCCCTGACCTGGGGCCTCAGCTCGATCGGGCACCGTCACCGGGGCCGGCGGTGCGCTGCCGTCGACCGGAGCGGGCTGGCCTGCCGGTGCGAGGATCTCGCCGTTCGCCGATGCGGGTGCCTGTGCGGGCAGCGGAGTCTGACCGTTCGCCGGCACCGGCGCTGCGATCGGGGCGGCGACGATCGGAGCAGGCGCCGGTTCCGCCGCGGGCTGCGACGGAACGGCCGGAGCCTGCGGTTCGTTCGCGGCGGGAGCTGTCGGTGCGGCCAACGCGGGTGCCGGTACCGGTGTCGGAACACCGCTGGGCACAACAGGACTCGCGCCGGTTGCTGCGGGACCCGCGTTGGGAGCCACCGGGCTGGTCAGCGGCACGCCCGGCAGTACGGGCACCACACGCTCACCCTGCGCCTGCGCATGACCCGGTGCCGGACCGTTGGGCGTGGTGGTCGGCGGGGCGTTCAGCGGCGGGGCGGGTGCACCCTGAGCGGGCGTCGGGTCACCGATCACCGTGACCTCACCGTCGGCGCCGATCACCAGTCGAGCCGGGTCCTTGGCGGGGATCATGCCGAGTTCGCGTGCGCGGGAAGCCAATTCGGGAGCCGATTCCGCACCGGCGACCTCACGCTGCAGGGCGGCCCGCTCGTCGGCGAGCTTGCGGTTGGTGGCCCTGGTGTCGCTGAGCCGGTAGCTGTCCTCGGCAGCGCGGGTGGTGAGCAGCAGGGTCAGGGCCAGGCCGCACGCGAGCAGACCGATGATCGCGGTGACGAACGGGATCCGTCCCGCCATCGTCGAGTTCCGTTCGGGCAGTTCGATGCCGTCGAGCAGCTGTTCCCTGGTGCGCTTGCGGGCGTAGGCCCGCTGTGCCGCACCGGATTTCACTCGTTGTGCCGCTTGCACGCGGCGAGCCGCCTTGCTCGGTACCGCGACTGTGCTGCTCCGCACGCTCATCGTGTCCCCTCCTGTGTCCTCCCTGACCTCTCCGCGATACGTTCGGCCGCGCGCATCCGCACCGGTGCGGATCGCGGATTGACCTCGATCTCGGAATCGGTCGCTTTTTCCGCACCTCGGGTGAGCATCGTGAACTCCGGTCCCATGCCGGGCAGTTCGACCGGCAGGTCCATCGGTGACCGGGAGATGATCCGTGGTGCGAGTTCGTGTTTGACCAGCCGATCTTCCAGCGACTGGTACGACATGACGCAGATCCGTCCGCCCACACGCAGTGAATCCAGGGCCGCGGGCAGTGCTGCTCGCAGCGAGTCGAGTTCGCCGTTGACCTCCACGCGCAGCGCCTGGAACGAGCGCTTGGCCGGGTGTCCGCCGGTGCGGCGCGCGGCGGCCGGAATGGTCGCGTAGAGCACCTCGACCAGTTCGGCGCTGGTGGCGAACGGTTTCACCACGCGCCTGCGCAGCACCTCCGAGGCGATCTTGCCCGCGAAGCGTTCGTCGCCATAGGTTTTCAGCACCCGCGCCAGGTCGCCGTGGCTGTAGGTGTTGAGCACGTCGGCGGCGGTGGGGCCCGTGGTGGGGTCCATTCGCATGTCCAGCGGCGCGTCGATGGAGTAGGCGAAGCCGCGTTCGGCTTCGTCGAGCTGCATCGACGACACCCCGAGGTCCATGAGAATGGCTGAGACCGAACCGATTTCGTTCAGGCCCGCCTCGGCCAACGCCGCGGGGATACCGTCGTAGCGGGTGTGCACCAGCGTGACCCGGTCGGCGTAGGGCGCGAGGCGCTCGCCTGCCAGCCGCAGTGCGGTGGTGTCGCGATCGAGTCCGACCAGTCGTGCTTCGGGGTAGGTGCGCAGGAAATGTTCCGCGTGCCCGCCCAATCCGAGCGTCGCGTCCAAGTAGACCGCGCCCGGTTCGCTCAGCGCGGGGCCGAGCAGATCGTCGGCGCGCTCGAGCAGGACCGGCACATGACGGGGGTTCTCGGCGTCATGGCTCACCTTGACCTCCCGGGATACTGCCGCGCTGAGCTGACGGATCGTCTTGCCCCGCGGCGTTTTTCGAATGAGTGTGTGTGAAACGAGCTGCCGCGAATGCTTCGAGGTCTCTGACCGGGGCACGGCACCTGGCGTCGGGGAAGTACGTCAGGGTCCACGCCCGGGCAGAGGCCTCGCAGCACTCGCGTGCTCGGGGTCAGAAGATTCCGCCCAGCGACTCGTCTCCGGCTTGCGCGTAGTCCTCCTCGTGGTCTTCGAGGTAGGTCTCCCACGCCTGCTTATCCCATATTTCGAGGAAATCGACCGACCCGATGACCACGCAATCCCGTGAGAGGTTCGCGTAGCGCCGATGGTCGGGCGACAGCGTGATCCGGCCTTGTGCGTCCGGACGTTGCTCGTCGGTGCCCGCTGCCAGTGCTCGAACGAAAGCCCTTGCCTGCGGGTTGCTTCGGGACGCCGACGCGGCTCGTCGCGCAAGCGCGGTGAACTCGTCTTTGGGATACACGGCCAGGCTGTGGTCTTGGCCTTTCGTGACCATCAACCCTCCCGCCAGATCGTCTCGAAACTTCGCAGGCAACGTCAGCCGCCCTTTGTCGTCCAATCGGGGGGTGTAGGTACCGAGGAACATCCCGGCCACCTCCCTACTGGATTAACACCGCCGTGAGGCCTCTCCTGTAGTGCGCGACCCACATTACCCCACTTTCCCCCACTTTCCAGCGAAACCTTGCGTGATCTCGCTCCCCGCCAACGCAATTGCGCAGGTCATCCCAGCTATCACTGAGATTCGCGGTTATCGGGAGTTCGGGCAACCCGCGCGGGTCGGCAACCCGCGGTTCCGACAACGTTCAGCAAACACCGCAGGTACGCGACTATTCGGACATCACGTGGGGGCGAGGTGGGGAGCCGTGGGGAGAGTGGGGGGAACGCCCTGCCGACACACGCACGCACAAAGGCGGCGCCGCACCCGGTGGTGGGTGCGGCGCCGCCGTCGTGACCGGCTAGGTGTGAGCTACTCCTGCTCGAACCGTCGCCGGAATCGGTCTTCCATGCGCTCGGAGAAGCCGCCCGACTTGCGTGGGCGACCACCGCGGGCGGTGGGTCCGGTCGGCGGGACACTGCCCGCCGCCGGGGTCTCGGGCGCGTCGGGTCGCGCGGCGCGACGCGAGTTGCCGATCATCAGCAGGACACCAGCGCCGAACATGGCGATGAATCCGACCAGACTGATGATCGGGAAACCGCCCGGCTTGAACGGGGCGGCGATGCCGGCGACCAGCAGGAACAGGCCGACGGCGAACAACGCCGCAGCCTGCAGTCTGCGTCTACTCGACGTGGAACGAAGTCGTCCGCCTCGGACGGACGAGGCGAACTTCGGGTCCTCAGCATAGAGAGCGCTCTCGATCTGTTCGAGCATGCGCTGCTCGTGCTCGGAGAGTGGCACGGTACCTCCCCCGGCACTAGGCGTGGCTGGTCGCCTCCGGGTAGGCGACGGGTAGCCGACCTTGGCGGCTATCTGTCCCCCATGATACGAGTTCGATCGGTGGCGTACCACCTACTCGGTCATAACTAAGCGGTCATGTCGCGGCCACGACTCGGCTGCGGGTGGCTCTTAGCGGCGGCTACCAGCGCATCGTCGACGTCGTAGAGGAATGCGCCCACCCGTGAGCAGAACTCATCGGCTTGTGTGTCGGTGATCGCGCGGTCCAATCCGGCCTCCAGCGCGGCCCGTAATTGCGAGTGCGCCTCGAAATAATCGGCCCACATCACGAACTCCGGGCTGGCGCGTCTCAGCAATACCCACGCGCTGCGCGAACGCGCTCGCGGGGCCCGGTCGGCTCCGGTGAGCGCGATCATCGAACCGGCACCGCGCAGCGCGGCCAGGTACGCGGTGCGGAACCGCTCCCCCGGTTCGTGTTCCCAGGCGGAATCGGTGAGCAGGGCATCGGCCTGACGCAATAGCCCGCCGGCGCGCCCGTCGTGACCATGCGGTGCCCGACCATCGGTGTGACCAGTCATCTGCTGCCCCTTTCGCCCCTCGCACTATCGAACTAGCATTCGAACGTTTGAATTGAGATTGAATATAGGGACACCCACTGACAACTTTCCGCGTCCACATCCCTCGACGAGAGCCATGACAGCCGTCAAGCCGAAACACACCCCCGCACCCGTGGTCGTCGACCTCACCGTCGCCGGCATGCGCGCCCGTCTGCACGACGCGCTGTCGGTCTATGTCGCGGCCATGGAGTACCCGCGCGGCACCGAGCACCATCGCGCCCCCATGTGGAACGAACACACCGGCCGGGCGGGCTGGCGAGCCGTCGCGGCGGTGCTGCCCGACGATGCCGGTGGCGTCGACCTGCGTACGGCGCCGATCGTGGCGATCGCCTACGGCTACAGCGGGGCGCCGCGGCAGTGGTGGCATCAGCAGGTGCAGACCGGGATGCGCCGCAGCGGTTGGCCCGACGCGACCGCGCGCGACCTGCTCGCGGACTATTTCGAACTCACCGAGCTGCACGTGCATCCGGCCGCGCAGGGTCGCGGGATCGGGGCGCGACTGCTGGACCGGTTGCTCGCGGACCGGGTGGAGGCGGCGGTGCTGCTGTCCACGCCGGAGGTGCCGGAGGAGGCGAACCGGGCCTGGAAGCTGTATCGACGGGCCGGGTTCACCGATGTGGTCCGCAATTTCGTGTTCGCCGGCGATACCCGGCCGTTCGCGATCCTGGGGCGCAGGCTGCCGATGCCGCCCTCGCACCCGTGACGACGGTGGTGGTCGGTTCCGGCCACAACGCGCTGGTCGCGGCCTGTTATCTCGCGCGCGACGGACACCGGGTGCAGGTGCTCGAACGCGACGAGGTGCCCGGCGGGGCGGTGTCGACCGTGGAGCGGTTTCCGGGCCATCTTGTCGATCGTGGTTCGTCGGCGCACATCATGATCCGGCACACCGGGATCATCGAGGAGCTCGAGCTCGACCGGTTCGGGTTGCGGTATATCGACTGTGATCCGTGGGGTTTCACGCCGTCGGACGGTGGGCGTGCGCCGATCGTGTTCCATCGGGATCTGGACCGCACGTGTGCGTCGATCGAGGCGGCGTGTGGTGTCAAGGACGCTGACGCTTATCGGCGGTTCGTCGCGGTGTGGGGTGAGCGCAGTGCGCGGGTGATGCGGTCGTTCGGTGGGCCGCCCACGCCCGGCAGGCTGGTGCGTTCGTTCTGGGGGCTGGACGCGAAGGCCGGTGGGTCGGCGTTGTCGCGGGAGTTCTTGCAGTCCGGTGACGCACTGTTGGACTTCTGGTTCGACGACGAACGGCTCAAGGCGTCGCTGGCGTGGTTCGGTGCGCAGTCGGGTCCGCCGATGTCGGAACCGGGGACCGCGCCGATGGCCGGGTTCGCCGCGCTCATGCACACATTGCCGCCGGGGCGGGCGGTGGGCGGAAGTGGGGCACTCAGTGCCGCGTTGATCGCGCGGTTGCGTGCCGATGGGGGCGAGTTGCATACCGGCGATGCGGTCACTTCGCTTCGCCGGTCCGGCAGCGGTTGGCAGGTGACGACCGAATCGGGCCGAATCCTGCACGCCGACACCGTGATCGCGGGTTCGCACATTCTGTCCACGCTGGACCTGTTGCGCGCGGGCGATTTCGACACCGCGGTGCTCGACGACTGGCAGCGACGCATCCGGGTGGGCCCCGGCATCGGCATGGTGGTGCGTCTGGCCACCGACCGGCTACCCGAATATCCCGGCGCTAGCGTTGCCGAATCCGCGCGGGGCCTGCAGTTTCTCGTGTCGGATCGACGTCAGCTTCGACTGGCGCACGGTGCCGCGCTCGGTGGAACGCTACCGCCGCGTCCGGTGGTGCTGGCGATGAGTTTCAGCGCGCTCGACCCGTCCATCGCACCCGCCGGGCAACATCAGCTCTCGCTGTGGGCGCAGTGGCATCCGTACGAGCTCGCCGACGGCAGCGACTGGGCAGCACACGCCGAGCACGAGGCGGATCGGATCATCGCCGAAGTCGAAAGGTACGCACCGGGTTTCGCGTCGTCGGTGCGGCAGCGTTTCGTGCAGACGCCGGTCGATCTGGAAAGCGAGATGGGTTTGCGTGGCGGCAATGTCATGCATGTGGAGATGTCCCTGGATCAGATGATGCTGTGGCGGCCGCTGCCGGAATTGTCGGGGCAGCGGGTGCCGGGTGCGCCCGGACTGTATTTGACGGGCGCGTCGACCCATCCCGGTGGCGGGGTCTCAGGGGCCAGTGGTCGTAGTGCGGCGCAGTTGGTTCTGCGTGATGGTCGCAAGCGCAGGTTCGGCCTGCCGCGTTCGCGATGACAGCGAGCGGCGAAAGTTTTGCTGCGGTCCAGGACTGGTTGGGTGCGGACCGCCGGCGCGCGCTGCCCGCTGTTGCCGCGATGGCTCTGGTGCTCGTACAGGTCAGCTACCCATTGAGCGAGGGTGTGGGCCGTGATCGGATCACCGTCGCAGTGGTGGTGCTCTCGGCCGTGACCGCACTTCTGCACGCAGCGACCACGCGCGGACTTCGTTGGGCTGTTGGGTTTTTCGCCATCGTCTCGGGTCTGGGCCTGGCGGCGGAGATCATCGGGACCGCCACCGGGTTCCCGTTCGGCAGTTACTCCTACGCCGTCGACCGGCTCGGTCCGGCGCTGGCCGATGTCCCCCTGGTCGTCCCGCTCGCGTGGACCGGTGGCCTGTATCCGATCTGGATCGTGGCGGGCTTGCTCACCTCCGACTGGGAGCGAAGCGGTGGGCGCCGGTTCGGTGCACCCGGAACAGCCAGAGCTTCGAATGCGCGGCGCGCCGGGCTGTTCGTCCTCGGCGCGGTCGGGTGGGACCTGTTTCTGGATCCGCAGATGGTCGCCGACGGTCAGTGGACGTGGGCGGTGACCGATGCGGGGTTGCCGGGGTTGCCGCAGATTCCGTGCACCAACTATCTGGGATGGGCTTTGGTGGCCACGCTCATGGCCGGCCTGCTCACGGTCCTGGATCGCCGGAATCCGCCGCGCGATCCGTCGGTCGCCGTCCCCGTCGCGGTGTTCGGGTGGACCTGGCTCGGTTCGACTCTCGCGCACGCGGTGTTTCTCGGCCTGCCGGCGTCGGCGGCGTGGGGTTTCGTCGGACTCGGCGTGCTCGGAATCCCCTTGTTCGCGCGCCTGTGGGCGGCCCGGCGCGCGCGAGTCACCGCGATTCCCCGCGAAAACGCCTGATCGGCAGGGGTCGATGGGCACTGGTGGGCCCGTCGTGTGCACGCGGCGGCTCGAGCCTGGCACGATGTCAACCGTGCAGCCGAGTCCCGTCGCCGACATGCCCGCTTCCTCCCCTCGCCGTTTCGTGCCCGCGCGGCGCGTAGCGGCCGTCGCCGTGCTGTTGGCACTGCTGGTGCCCGCGCTCGCCGGATGCCTGCGGGTGCAGGTGTCGATGGGGGTGTCCTCCAACGACCGGGTGTCGGGCCGGATCGTGGCCGCGGTGGTGCCGACCGGACCCGAGGACAAGGGCCCGCAGTTGGCCGCGCCGGACCAGTTGGCGTCGAAAGTCCGGGTGGAGAACTACAACCAGGACGGGTTCGTGGGCACGCAGGTGTTCTTCGATGATCTGTCCTTCGGCGAGGTCGGCCAGTTGGGCGGGCTGTCGGATCAGACGCAGGGCATGTTCACCCTCGAATTCCAGCGCAGCGGCGATCTGGTGAGTCTGCTGGGTCGCGTGGATCTGGAATCGGTGCCGCCGCACGGTTCCGACGTGCAGTTCTCGGTGGCGTTCCCGGCGCGCGTGGCCAAGACCAACGGCACCCGCGAGACCACCGACAGCGAGAACACCGTGTCGTGGAAGCTGCCCGCGGGCGAGGTGTCGACCATGCGCGCGGAAGTGAAGTACGCCGACCCCAACACCCGCTCGTTCGCGGGGTGGGCGGGCATCGTCGGCGGTATCACCCTCGCGGTGGCCGCGCTGATCGCCGGGCTGGCGTTCCGCGATCGCAACCCCGCCCCGCCGCACGCACCGCGCGGCGGTTTCTCGCCGTCGGAGATGTGGCGCGAGATCTCCAGTCGCCGACTGGGTCGCTGACATGGGCGCGGCGGTCCGCTACCTGACCTGGGCGGGCACCGGTCTGGCCGCGCTGGGCGCGACGACCGCCGCCTACAACCTGGCCACTTTGCGCACGTTGCCGCGCGGGGGTTCCGGCGTGATCGAGCCGGTCACGGTGTGTGTTCCCGCCCGCGACGAAGCCGACCGCCTGCCCGCGCTGATCGCGGACCTGCGCGCGCAAACCGGTGTCCCCCGGTTGACGGTGTTGATCCTGGACGACGCGTCCACCGACGGCACCTACGACGCCGCACTGGCCGCGATCGCCGACGACCCCCGCTTCACCGTGCTGCGCTCGGCCGCCCACCCCGCCCCCGGTTGGACCGGCAAGGCCGCCGCCTGCGCCCGACTGGCTGCGCGCACCGACTCGGCCGCCCTGGTTTTCGTCGACGCTGACGTCCGCCTGGCCCCCCATGCCATCGCCGCGGCGGTGACCGAATTACGCAGGCGCGGTGCAGGTTTGGTCTCAGCCTGGCCGGTGCAGGAAGCGGGTTCGATCACCGAACACCTGGTCCAGCCGCTGCTCGCGTGGTCATGGGCCTCGACGTTGCCGGTCGGCCCCGCCAATCACAGCCTGCGACCGTCCACCGCCGTCGCCTGCGGACAGTTCCTCGCCGTCGACGCACAGGCGTACCGCGCGGGCGGCGGTCACGCGGCCGTAGCGGCAAGTGCCACAGAGGATCTCGACCTGGCACGCGCCATGCGTCGAGCAGGTCACCGCACCGCCCTGGTAGCTGCGGGTCCGGCCGCGAGCACCCGAATGTACTCCGGCACAACCGAACTCACCGACGGCTACACCCGCTGGCTGTGGTCGGCCTACGGAGGCCGCCGCGACACCGGTGCCGCCATCGGAATCCTTGCCGCCCTTGCCTATTGGCTGCCACCCCTGGCCGCCCTGTTCGGCCGCGGTAAGACCCGCCGCATCGGCCTACTCGGCTACCTGGCCGCGATCACGAGCCGACTCGCCGCCCGCACCATCGAAACCCGCCGCACCCCCACCGGTCCCGACATCGCCTCGGCCCTGGCCCACCCCATAGGCGTGGCCCACTACCTGACCCTGTGGACCCGCTCCCACCACCGCCACCGCACCGGCCGCCTCCGCTGGAAACAGCGCCCGCTGGTCACCCCCGACACCCCCATCGCCCGCCACGCCTGATTGTCACGCGGCGAGGTCTC
This sequence comes from Nocardia sp. NPDC058640, assembly GCF_042716995.1. Taxonomy (NCBI): domain Bacteria; kingdom Bacillati; phylum Actinomycetota; class Actinomycetes; order Mycobacteriales; family Nocardiaceae; genus Nocardia; species Nocardia sp. NPDC058640. The sequence continues at coordinate 169,697 of NZ_JBHXRG010000006.1, read as the reverse complement.
AGTCGACCTCGGTGATGCCGATGGTCGGGAAGAAGAAGCAGGATTTGCCCGCGTTGTCCACGGTGCCGAACACCGCGGCCAGGACGGTGCCTTTGCCGGTGTCGACGGGGACCGCTCGCACGCCACCGACCGGAATCGCGGCGAAAAGGAAGTCGCGGATGGCGGTTTCGGCCAGTGGGCGCAGTTCCACGGGGACTTCGGGCGGGACCATCGCGCGAACGATGTCGGCGATCGACCCCATCGACTCCATACCACCGCGCCCGGTGCTGATATTGAGCCAGGCCACCTGCATACCGGCGGTTTTCGTCGCGGCGGTGTCGGCGGCCAAGCCGTAGGGCAGGAACGTGAACAGCGTCTGACCGGACTTCACGGCGGACAGATCCAGGCCGGGGATCGGGAGCGTATTCGCAGGCCACGGGCCCGGCACCGCGCCCGCGACCGCCGGGACCAGACCCGCGCCGTCGCCCGAACAGTTCAGGGCGACCGTCGGGTAGAGGAACGGCTGGATACCCAAGGCTTTCAGCGTCTCGACGACCGTCTGGTACGCGCCGAGCAGGTCTGCGGGACCGGCGGCGGGCGTGGCGTCCCTGGTGACCGCGGGCGCCACCGGAACAGCGGGTTCGGCGGCAGCCGACGGCGCGGCCAGCAGTAGCGCGGCGGCGCAGGCCGTCAGCGAGGTCAGTGTGGTGGAACGACGCGGCATGATCACGGCGAACTCCTCATCGACTCGAGAGAAGCCCGACGCTACCCCGCCCGATGACCATTTCCGCCCAGGTGAAGTGACCGCCCGTTCGGCGCGTCGCAATCTCCCAGCGAACCCACCGACCGCCTCTCGGTTCGTGTTCGCGGGTCGTAGACCACACCGAACCGGGGCAATTGTGCTCGGACTCGGGGCCGACACCAACCCCTGCACTCACGCTGATTTCTACCGTTGTGAACCATCGTGGCTGTGCCGCATGCTGATTCAGCTCGGGCCGCAAGGCAGGGGCACAACCATCCAGAGCGACCGAGAGACCTGGCTCGATGACGTCGCAGCAACCCGCCCGTTCGAGGGTGTGGGTGCTTCCGCCGGGTTCGATGGAGGAGATCTTGTGAACACTTCCTGTCCGGCCTGAGCGCCGCCAGATCGCGTACCCGTCGCTGGCCGGGTGGAGGTCGCCGTACCTCGTTCCACTGTGCTGCTGAGGACTCCCATGACCGCGTCCGCCGTCACCGCCCCGCCGGGCGACACCGCACCCCCTGAGCCGGACCCCATCGACAACGACCTGCCCCGGATCGCTGGTTCCTGGCATCCGTGGCGGTGGGTCGTTGCCGCGGCCGCACTGCTGCTGGTGGCCCAGTTCGCGCACGGTCTGATCACCAATCCGGGCTGGGACTGGGGCACGTTCGCCCAGTACTTCACCGCGAAATCGGTGCTGGCCGCGCTGCGGGTGACCATCGAGTTGACCCTGTGGGGCACCGTGCTCGGTTTCGCGATCGGCACGCTGCTGGCGATCGGGCGGGTGTCGAACAATCCCGTGCTGCGGGTGATCGCCTGGACCTACATCTGGGCGTTCCGGTCGATTCCGCTGATCGTGCAGCTGCTGTTCTGGTTCAACATCGCGTACCTGTATCCCCGTCTGTCGGTGGGTATTCCGTTCGGACCCGCGTTCTTCGATTTCGAAGTCAACGGCGTGATCAGCGGTTTCACCGCGGCGGTGATCGGGTTGGCCCTGCATCAGGCGGCGTACTCGGCCGAACTGATCCGGGCGGGTCTGCTCGCCGTCGACAGCGGACAGCTGGAAGCTGCCGCGGCACTGGGCATTCCGCGCTGGCGGCAGTTCCGCACGATCGTGCTCCCGCAGGCGATGCGTTCGATCCTGCCCAATGCCGCCAATGAGGTGATCAGCCTGTTCAAGGGCACCTCGATCGTGTCGGTGATGGCGATCGCCGAGCTGTTCTACCAGGTCCAGGTAATCTTCGGCCGCAACGGCCGGGTGGTGCCGCTGCTGATGGTCGCCACCGCCTGGTACATCGTGCTCACCACCGCGCTGACGATCGTCCAGTTCTACATCGAACGCCACTACGCCAAGGGCGCGCAGCGTGAGCTGCCGCCGACACCGTGGCAGAAGGTCCGCACCAAGGTGACCGAGATCGCCGCCGCACCCCGAGGAGCTACCCGATGACCACTGCGGTGCGGGCGCGAGGAATTCGTAAGTCCTACAACGGAACCGAGGTGTTGCGCGGTATCGACCTGGCGGTGCGGACCGGCGAAGTGGTCGCGCTGATCGGCCCGTCCGGGTCGGGCAAGTCCACGCTGCTGCGGGTGCTCAACCATCTCGAAGCGCAGGACGCGGGCACGGTGCACGTGGACGGTGAGTTGATCGGCTACCGGCAGCGCGGCGATACCCTGCGGCCGCTGCCCGACCGTGCGGTGCGTGCTCAGCGCAGCCAGATCGGTTTCGTGTTCCAGCAATTCAACCTGTTCCCGCATCTCACCGCCCTGGAAAACATTGTGCTGGCACCGGTTTCGTCACAGGGACGCCCGCGCGACGAGGTGGTGGCCGAGGCGAAGCAGCTACTACACCGGGTGGGGCTTGCCGATTTCGCCGACGCCTACCCGCGTCGACTGTCGGGCGGGCAGCAGCAACGCGTGGCCATCGCGCGTGCGCTGGCGTTGACACCGCGTCTGATCCTGTTCGACGAGCCCACCTCCGCGCTGGACCCGGAACTGGTCGGCGAAGTCCTCGCGGTGATCCGCGATCTCGCTGTCACCGGCACCGCGCTGGTGATCGTGACTCACGAAATCGGTTTCGCCCGCGAGGTCGCCGACACGGTGGTGTTCCTCGACGAGGGCCGCATCGTCGAACGCGGCGCTGCCGCGACCGTTCTCGACCATCCCGAACATCCACGCACGCAGGCATTCCTGTCCCGCGTGCGCTGACTGTCCCTTCCCACGAACAGGTTTCGACACTGATGAAACTCTCCACACTGATCGGCATCATTTCGGCGGCGACACTGCTGACCGCGGGGTGCGCCGATCCCGAGACGGCCGAAACCGCCCAGGCCGGCACGGTCACCTTCGACCTGTCACCCACCCAGCAGGGCCGGGTGCACGTGGCGAAGGTCGACGCGATCGCCGCGACTGTGCCGCAGGCGATTCGCGATCGCGGCACGCTGATCGTGACCGGTGCCGCCGGTGCCGCGCCGCCGCTGCGGTTCTACGCCACCGACGACAAGACCGTGGTCGGTTCCGAGATCGACTTCGCCAACCTGGTGGCCGACAAGCTGGGCCTGAAACTGGTGACGCAGGTGGCGGATTGGTCGCAGAACTTCGTGCGCGTGGACTCCGGTGAAGTCGACGCGTTCATCTCCAATGTGACCGTCACCGAGGAGCGCAAGGAGAAGTACGACTTCGCGACCTACCGCAAGGACAACGTCACCCTCGAGGTGCCCGCGGACAGTGCGCTGACGTTCACCGACCGGAAGAGCCTGGTGGGCAAGCGAATCGGCGTCGGCGCGGGCACCAATCAGGAACAGCTGCTGGTGAAGTGGAACGAACAGAACGTCGCCGAAGGACTGGCGCCGATCGACATCGCCTACTACCAGCAGGTCACCGACTACTACCTCGCGCTGGCCTCGAAGCGACTGGACGGCTTCATCGGACCCGGCCCCACGGGCCTCTACCACTCCGCGACCACCGGCGAGACCAAGGTCATCGCCACCTTCTCCGGTGCCGGTGAGGGTCTGCAGGGCGAGATCGCGGTGCTGACCAAGAAGAACAGCGGCCTCAATGCCGCCATCCACCGGGCACTGGTCGACGCCATCGCCGACGGCAGCTACCAGAAGGTCCTCGATCGCTGGGGTCTGGATTCGGAGAAGGTCGCCGAGTCGCGGATCAACCCGCCGGGGCTGCCGAAAAAGCCTGTCGCATGAGGTCATTCGAGACGCTAGGAGCGCGCGCATGAAATTCCTGCTGATGACGCTGATCACCCGGGTGCCCGATCCGGCTACCGGCGTGGTTCCCACGACACGTGATCGTCTGCACGAGGTGGTCGAACAGGCCAGGCGCGCTGAGGAATTCGGGTACGACGGGTTCGCTGTCGGTGAGCGGCACGAGGATCCGTTCCTGTCGGCCGCTCCCCCGGTGGTGCTGAGCCATATCGCGGCGGTGACCTCGCGGATCAGTCTGTTCACCGCGGTCACCACGTTGAGTCTGCTCGATCCGGTGCGCGCGTTCGAGGACTACTCGACGGTGGACAACCTGTCCGACGGCAGGCTCGAGCTGATCATCGGCAAGGGCAACGGTGCCGCCCAGGCGCAGCTGTATCACGTCACCGCCCAGGATCAGTGGCAGCGCAATCGTGAAGGCTACGAACTGTTTCGGGCGCTGTGGGACAGCGAGGAGGTGACGTGGTCGGGCCGGTTCCGACCCTCGCTGACCGCGGCCAAGGCATTGCCGCGACCGTTGCAGCCGCGAGTGCGGATCTGGCACGGCAGCGCGACCAGCCGAGAGTCGGTGGAACTTGCTGCGCGACACGGGGATCCGGTGTTCTCGGCCAACGTCACCAATCCGATCGAGCCGTACGCCGAACTGATCCGCCACTACCGCGAACGGTGGGCGCACTACGGGCACGACCCGGCCGACGCGCTGGTCGGTGCGGGCACCGCCGGTTTCCATGTCGCGCGGACCTCGCAGGAGGCCGTGGCGGTGTATCGCCCGCTGTTCGAGGCGCGCACCGCCTTGCAGCGCAAGGTCGGCAACCCCGTCGTGTTCGACACCGTCGAGGACTTCCTCGACCGCTCGTCGGCGCTGGTCGGCAGCCCGGAGCAGGTGATCGACAAGGTGGGTCGCTATCACGAGCAGTTCGGGCACGAGGTGATCCACCTGTCCGCCGAACGCGAAGGGCGTTCCGACGCCGACTATCTGGGCAGTCTCGAACTGTTCCAGGCCGAGGTGGCGCCGGAGCTGCGCCGCCGCATTCCCAGCCGTCCCCTGGCTACTCGCCGCGAATTGTCTGGAGCTACCTCGTGATTCGACATCGTCTCGCCGGACTGGTGGGTGTGGTCGCCGCCGCCACCACGGTGGTCGCGTGCGGCGGCGACACCGGCACCGGGCAGGCCGGTCCCCCGCAGCCCGGCGGCACCCTGCGCTACGGGCTGTCCCAAGCGCCCTCGTGCTCCGATCCGGCGCAGTCGGGTTCGAATCAGACCATCTATGTCGCCCGCCAGGTGGTCGACTCACTGACCGATCAGGATCCCCGGACCGGGGCGATCACGCCGTGGCTGGCCAAGAGTTGGCAGATCAGCCCGGATTCGAAAGTCTTCACGTTCACGCTGGCCGACGGGGTGACGTTCAGCGACGGCACCCCGCTGACCGCCGATTCGGTGCGCGACACGTTCGACGCGATCATCAGACTGGGTGGGGCGAAGGCACCGCTGGGCACCAGCTATCTGGCCAACTACGTCGGCACGACTGCGGTCGACAAGCTCACCGCGCGGGTGGAATTCAGCCAGCCCAACGCCCCGTTCCTGCAGGCGTCGTCGACGCCGCAGCTGGGGATCCTGGCGCAGTCGACCAATGCGAAACCGGCGGAGGCCCGGTGCGCTGGTGACAACATCGGCAGCGGGCCATTCACCTACGCCGACTACAAGCAGGACGCGTCGGTGACGCTGGCCAAGCGCGCCGGATATGACTGGGGCTCCGCGGTTTTCGGGCACAAGGGCGAGGCGTACCTGGACCGGATCGAGTTCACGGTCATTCCCGAATCGGGGGTGCGCACCGGCAGTGTGGCCTCGGGTCAGCTCGATGCGATCAGTGACGCGCTGCCCCAGGACGCACCGCAGATCGAGGCGGTGGGCGGGCGGGTGTTGTCCACATCCAATCCCGGCACGCCATTCGGGTTGCACCCCAACGTGACTCGCGGTCCGTTGCGCGACCCCGCAGTGCGCCAGGCGTTGCTGCCCGCGGTGGATCGCCGTCAGCTCGTGGACACGGTGCTGGGTCCGCAGTTCAAGCCGGCTACCTCCACGCTGGCCGCGGCCACGCCCGCCTACGCGGATCTGTCGTCGAAGCTCGCCTACGACCCGACCAAGGCGAAGTCGATCCTCGAGCAGGCCGGTTGGTTGCCGGGGCCCGATGGCATCCGCGTCAAGAACGGTGAGCGACTGAGCTTTTCGGTGACGTTCAGCCAGGTGTTCGCGGGTAATCAGGCGATTCTGGAACTGGTGCAGCAACAGTTGCGGCAGGTAGGAGTCGAACTGAAGCTCGACCTGGTCTCGTTCCCGGAGTCCACCGCACGGCAGAACAGCAAGGATTACGACGCCATCTACGGCAACTCCACCCGTGCCGACGGTGACATCCTGCGCACCGCGTTCTCACTGACCGGCCGCAATCTCAATGTGCGCGGACCGATTCCGGCGCTCGATGACACGCTGAACAACCAACTGTCCGCCAACGATCCCGCCACCCGCGCGGATCTGATCAAAACCGCGCAGCAACAGATACTCGACAACGGGCTCTACATCCCCACGATCGAGCTGTCGCAGGCGATCGGTGCCGCCGCGCACACGCAGGATCTGAAGTTCGAGGCCTCGGCGCGACTGCAGTTCTTCGACACCTGGCTGAGCGGGCACTGAGATGGTCCAGACGCGGGTAGCAGCGCACGCCCTCATGCTCCGGTACGTGAGTTCCCGAGTGCTGCAAGCACTGTGGGTGCTGTGGGCGGCGTTCACGATCTCGTTCGTGGTCCTGTACCTGCTGCCCGCCGACCCGGTGTCGATGGCCGCGGACAGTTCGGGCACCGGCACACCGGTCGACAAGGCGGCGATCGCGGAACTGCAGGCCCGCTACGGGTTGGACAAGCCACTGTGGGAGCAATATGTGAGCGCGCTCGGCAATGCCGTCACCGGCGATCTGGGCCGCTCCATCAATACCGGTCAACCGGTCACCGAAGCCCTCGGTGACGCCATTCCCTCCACGCTCGGATTGGCTTCTCTCGCACTGCTGTTCGCGTTCGTAGGCGGGGTCGGCCTGGCCTTCGCCGCGACCTACACGCGACGGCCGTGGCTACGGAACACCCTGAGTGCGCTACCGCCACTGGGTGTTTCGGTGCCGACGTTCTGGACGGGCCTTCTGCTGTTGCAGTTGTTCTCCTTTCGCCTGCACTGGTTTCCGGCCTTCGGTGGCACGGGGCTGCGCGGGACGGTGCTGCCCGCTCTGACCTTGGCCCTGCCGATCGGTGCCGTGCTCGCGCAGGTGCTCGCCGCCGGACTGGAACAGACCTGGCGGCAACCGTTCACCGAGGTCGCGCTGGCCAAGGGTGCGTCGCGGTGGTGGGTGCAGCGCCGACACATCGCCCGGTTGGCGAGCGTGCCCGCCTTCACCATCGCCGGCGTGTTGGTGGGCACGATGCTGGCCGGGTCGGTGGTGGTCGAGTCGGTGTTCGCCCGCGCCGGTGTGGGGCGGCTGACTCAGACGTCGGTGCTCAACCAGGACATTCCCGTGGTCCAGGGGGTGGTGTTGCTGTCGGCGCTGATCTTCGTCGCGGTGAATCTGGCGGTCGACCTGCTGTATCCGCTGCTCGATCCACGCATCACCGGAACTCACCGCAATCCCACTCCCCCGGCTGCTGAGGCCTCCGCTGAACTCGCGACAAGTACTTCGCAGCGGTCTGCCCGCAAGCTCACGAACGACACGGAAGGCAGCGAACATGGTTGACGTCCTCGTCCGGCATGCACGATTGGCTGATCAGCCGGTCGCGGCGCCCGCCGTCGAGCAGGTCCTGCGCTGGACACGCGGGCACCTCGGACTCGTGTTCTCCGGCGTGGTGCTGGTTGTCGCGGTCGGCTGGGCCGTGGCGCCGTCGGTGTTCGCCTCCGGTGATCCGCTGACCGGCGTGCCCGCGGAGAAGTTCCAGAGTCCCAGCGCCGCGCACTGGTTCGGGACCGACAATCTCGGGCGCGACCTGTACACGCGGATGGTGCACGGTGCGGGGCTGTCGCTCACCGCCACGCTGACCGCGGTCGGGATCGCACTGGTGGTCGGGTCGCTGCTCGGACTGTTATCCGGGGCGGCGGGCGGGATCGTCGACACCGCGATCATGCGGGTGGTCGATGTCCTGCTGTCCATCCCGTCGCTGCTGCTCGCGCTGGCGCTGGTGACGGCGTTGGGCTTCGGTACCCGCAATGTGGCTGTCGCCGTGGGGGTTTCGTTGATCGCGAACTTCGCCAGGGTGATGCGCTCGGAGGTGCTGCGGGTGCGGCACGCGCCGTATGTCGAGGCGGCGCACGCGTCGGGGGTGCGCTGGTATGCGGTGCTCGCTCGTCACGTCTTACCCAATTCGTTTCAGCCCGTACTCGCCTTGGCCGCAGTCGAATTCGGGATGGCAGTGCTGGCGGTGTCGTCGCTGAGTTTCCTCGGCTACGGCACCAAACCGCCTACCCCCGAATGGGGGTCGTTGATCTCCGAGGGTCGCAACTTCTTGGCCTCGGCGTGGTGGTTGACCACGCTGCCGGGCCTGGTGATCGTCGCCGTCGTGCTGTCGGCCCAGCATGTGGGCCGTTTCGCGGGAAGGACCGGGCAGCGATGAGCGACCGAACGAAGGACGCGACGCTACTGCGCGTGGACGATCTGCACATCGCCTATCGGACCGGTTCGGGGTCCGTCGACGCCCTGCGCGGAGTCACGATCGAGGTGGCGCGTGGGGAAGTTGTCGCGCTGGTGGGCGAGTCGGGGTCGGGCAAGTCGACGTTGGCCCACGCGGTGATCGGCTTGCTCGCCGATTCGGCGCAGATCGTCTCGGGCACAGTCGAATTCGATGGTGAGCGCGTCGATCCCGGGAACGAGAAGGCGCTGCAGCGCTTGCGCGGTGCTCGGGTGGGATTGGTCCCGCAGGATCCCGGCCTGTCGCTCAACCCGGTACTGCGGGTGGGCGATCAGGTGGCCGAGGCGCTGCTGGTACACAAGCTGGCTGATCGGCGCGGCGCGGCATTGCAGGCACTGGACCTGCTCGCCGAAGTCGGCCTCGACCGGCCCGAGGTTCGAGCTCGGCAGTATCCGCACGAGCTGTCCGGTGGGCAGCGGCAACGGGTGCTGATCGCGATCGCCCTGGCCTGCGGGCCTGACTTGATCATCGCCGACGAGCCGACGAGTGCGCTGGATGCGACCGTGGCGCGGCAGGTGCTGGATCGGCTGGCCGAGCGGATCGCCGCGCGTGGGACAGCGGTGCTGTTGATCACCCATGACCTGGCCGTGGCTGCCGAGCGGGCCGACCGATTGGTGGTGCTCGAGCAGGGCAAGGTGGTCGAATCCGGTTCCACGGAACAGGTTTTGAACCAGGCGGTCCAGCCCTATACCCAGCGGTTGCTCGCTGCGTCGCCTGCACTGTCCCCCACCGAATTCCGACCCTCGCGTCCCCGCGCCGCAGCGCCTTTGCTGTCGGTTCACGCCTTGCACAAACGATTCCACGCGGGGGCGGGCACTATCGCCGCCGTCGACGGCGTCGAGTTCAGTCTCGATCGCGGCGAAACACTCGCTCTCGTAGGCGAATCCGGCTCGGGCAAGTCGACTACGGCACGCATTGCCTTGCGACTCACCGACCCCGACAGTGGCACAGTCACTTTCGATGGCCACAACCTCACCGGAATCCGTCGAAGTCGCCTACGTGCCCTGCGCAAACGGTTCCAAGTGGTGTACCAGAACCCCTACTCGTCGCTGGATCCACGCTGGGATGTCGCCGACATCATCGCCGAACCCTTGCGCGCCTACGGCATCGACAACCGCGCCGACCGAGTAGCCGAGCTGCTCGAACAAGTCGCGCTGCCAACTACTTTCGTGCGGCGTAAGCCCGCGGAACTGTCCGGCGGCCAGCGCCAACGGGTGGCGATCGCCCGCGCGCTGGCCCTGCGACCCGACCTGTTGGTGCTCGACGAACCGGTCTCCGCCCTGGACGCCTCGGTCCAGGCACAGATCCTGGACCTGCTCGACACCCTGCAATCCGAACTGGCGCTGGGCTACCTGTTCATCTCCCACGACCTGGCCGTGGTCCGCCGGATCAGCGACCGGGTCGCGGTGATGCGCCACGGCCGCATCGTCGAAACCGGTCCCACCGCAACCCTGTTCACCGATCCGCGGCATCCGTACACCCGAGAACTGCTCGCGGCGATCCCCGCACCGGGCAACCGGATCGATTCCCCCGACGGAAAGGACCTCACCCGATGAGCAAGCCCAGACTGTTCCTCGGCATCGAAACCGCAGGCACCGGAACACATCCCGCGTCCTGGCGGCGACCCGATTCCGGCGCTGAAGACCTGTTCACCGCCGACTACTGGATCACGGTGGTGTCGCAGGCCGAGAAGCTCGGGTTCGACGCTGTTTTCCTGCCGGACTCGTTCGGACTCCAGTCCGGTGGTGCCGCGGTGACGCGCGGCAGGCTCGACGCCGTCGCGATCGCCGCCCGTACCGCGCCCCTGACCAGGCGCATCGGTCTGATCCCCCAGGTGCCGGTCACTCACACCGAACCGTTCCACGTGTCCAAGGCGGTGACCGCGCTCGACTTCGCGAGTCTGGGCCGTGCGGGCTGGGAGGTGACCGTGTCCGCCGATCCATCGCAGGCAAAGGCGTTCGGCCGCAAAGCATCTCAGAGTGTCGAATCGCTGTGGCACGAGGCCGACGAAGCGGTCGAGGTGGTGACCCGGCTGTGGGACAGCTGGGAGGACGACGCCGAGATCCGCGACGTGCCCACCGGCCGTTTCATCGACCGTGACCGTCTGCACTACATCGACTTCGTCGGCGACAACTTCTCGGTCAAGGGCCCGTCGATCACCCCGCGCTCGCCCCAGGGTCAGCCGATCGTGACGATCCGCGCCGATGATACCGAGTCCACCGACGTCGCGATCCGCCGCGCCGACATCATCCGCATCACCGCCGCTGACCTGCCCGCGGCTGCGCAACGCCGCGTCGCATTGCGCACCGCTCTCGCCGCCGCGGGCCGCGACCCGGATGCCGTGCGAGTCCTGCTGGATCTTCCTGTCCACCTGGCGGATTGGGCCGAGGAGGCCCGGTCGCAGGTTCGACAACTCGACCGGTGGGCCGACCTGCCCGCCGAGCACAGCCTCCGCCATGTGGGCACCGTGGCCGCCCTGGACGAACTCCTCGCGGAGATCTCGCGGTCCAGAGTCGCCGACGGCGTGGTGCTGCGGCCACTGGCACTGCGGGCCACCCTCTATGCCCTGGCCAACCGCCCGACCACGACCCCGACCGCGACAACGCTGCGCGAGCGCCTCGGACTGCCGCGCCCCACCAGCCGTTACGCCACGACAGGAGCAGTGCTGTGACCTCGAAACCCCGCAAACAAGTCCATCTCGCCGCGCACTTCCCCGGCGTCAACAACACCACCGTCTGGGCCGATCCGGCGTCGAAATCGCAGGTGGAGTTCTCGTCCTTCGAGCACCTGGCCCGCACCGCCGAACGGGGCCTGTTCGACTTCTTCTTCCTGGCCGAAGGGCTGCGGTTGCGTGAACATCGCGGCCTGATCCACGACCTGGACGTGGTGGGCAGGCCCGACACGTTCACCGTGCTCAACGCGGTGGCGGCGGTGACGCAGCGTCTCGGGTTGGCGGGCACCATCAACAGCACCTACAACGAACCGTTCGAGCTGGCCAAACAGTTCGCCTCGCTGGATCACCTGTCGGGGGGTCGAGCGGCGTGGAATGTGGTGACGTCCTCGGATGCGTTCACCGGCGAGAACTTCCGGCGCGGGGGGTATCTCGAACACGGTCAGCGGTATCGGCGAGCCGAAGAGGTGGTCGCGGCGACCCGGGCACTGTGGGACAGCTGGCCCACCGACTCACTGGTGATCGACCGCGAGCACGGGATTTTCGCCCGCGACGTTCCCGAAACTACCTTCCGCAGTGCGCAATTCGACTTCGCGGCACCCTTTGTCGTACCGCCGAGTCCGCAGGGACACCCGGTGCTGTTGCAGGCGGGCGATTCCGACGAAGGACGTGAGTTCGGCGCGAAGGCCGCCGATGCCATCTTCACCGTGCACGGCGCCCTCGACGCAGGCCAGAAGTTCTACGCCGACGTCAAAGGCCGACTCACCAAATATGGTCGCGCACACGATGATCTGCTGGTTTTCCCCGCAGCGACCTTCGTGCTGGGCGATACCGAACAGGAAGCTCGCGACAATGCCCGCCACATCCGCTACCAGCAGGTGAGCCCGCACACCGCCATCGCGTTCCTCGAACAGGTCTGGGGCCGTGACCTTTCCGGCTATGACGCCGATGGCCCCCTGCCCGATATCGACCCCGACACCACCGCCGAGATCACCCGCGGGCGAGTCCGACACGCGAAAGATCCACTGGCCGTGGCGAAAACATGGCGGGAGAAGGCGCACGCGCAGAACCTGAGCATTCGCGAACTCATCATCGAGGTCACCGCCCGCCAGCAGTTCATCGGCACACCCGCCCAGGTCGCGCAGCAGGTCGACCACTACGTGCAGTCCGATGCCGCCGACGGTTTCATTCTGGTCCCCCACCTGACCCCCGCCGGCCTCGACGAATTCGTCGACAAGGTGGTCCCGGAACTGCAGGAACGCGGCAGTTTCCGCACCGAATACACCGGCACCACCCTGCGCGACCATCTCGGTCTGCGTCACCCCCACCACCGCACTGTCACCGAAGGAGCCCGCGCGTCATGACCATCACCGTCGAATCCCCCACCACCGCAACACCCTTCGCCGCTGACTGGTCGCGCTGGCACCATGCCCGCGAGGACGGTCTGCGCGACCCGCTCGGCTGGCTCAGCTTGGCCGGGCTGCACTGGCTCACCGACCGCCCGCAGCGTCTGGACGGTGTCCCCGGCACCTGGTGGGTCACCGACGAAAAAGTGTTCATCACCGCGCAACCCGCCGACCGGCTCGACGTGGACGGCGAACGGATCGGCGGCGTGCGGATCGTCACGCCAGCGGAAGGCGCGCCGGGGGTGAGCGTGCTCAACGAGGCGCGGGTCCTCGAGGTGATCCGGCGCTCGGGACAGTTCGCGGTGCGCGTGCACGATCCGGCCGCCCCGACCCTGACCGCGTTCACCGGCGTCGCCGCCTACCCGGCCGACCCGCGCTGGGTGGTGACCGGGCATTTCACCGCCTTCGACCAGGCCCGCACGGTCATCACGGGCGCCGTGGTCGACGGGCTGGAGCACCACCACCGCGCCGCTGGGATCATCGAATTCCGGATCGGTGACAGCCACGAAGCCCTGCTGGCCTTCGGCACCCCCGACGACCTGAAGGTGCTGTTCACCGACGCCACCAGCGGCGTGACCACCTACCCGGCCGCGCGCTCGCTGGCCGTCGGCGCGGTCGAGGCGCACGGCACGGTCACCCTCGACTTCAACCGAGCCGTGAACCTGCCGTGCGCGTTCACCGACTTCGCGACCTGCCCGGTCGCACCGCGCGAGAACCGGCTGCGCGTGGCAATCGAAGCGGGAGAACAGGATCCGAAGCTATGAGCGTTCCCCTGTCGATCCTGGATCTGGCACCGATCAGCGAAGGTTCCAGTGCCGCACAGGCATTGCGCAACACCATCGATCTGGCACGGCACGCCGAGCAGTGGGGTTACCGCCGATACTGGTTGGCCGAACACCATTTCGTGTCGGTGGCCAGTTCTTCGTCGCTGACGTTGCTCGGTTTGGTCGCCGCCGCCACGTCGCGGATTCGGGTCGGAACCGGCGCGGTGCAGGTCGGGCACCACACGTCGGCCTCGATCGTGGAGGCGTTCGGCACCGTCGACGCGCTGCATCCGGGACGACTCGATCTGGGCCTGGGCAGGTCAGGGCATCGCCTGAGCCAGTTCGGTGCGGCGGCGGCGACCGCCAAGGGCGGGCATCCGGTACTGGACACGGTGACCGGGCGCACCGAGATCCGCGACGGGGTCGTGGTGCCGCCGCCGTTCGATCCCCGCCGGGTCACCGACCGCTCGAAGTTCCTCGCGTCTATCGAAGCGCTGCAACAGCCAGGCGCGCAGGCACTGGACTTCGCGGACCAGGTCGCCGAGGTCCAAGCGCTCCTCGACGGCCGCTATTTCACCTCCAATGGCGTTGAACTGCACGCCGTTCCGGGCGAGGGTATCGACGCCGAACTGTGGTTGTTCGGCAGTTCAGCAGGCGAAAGTGCCGAACTGGCAGGCACATTGGGCCTGCCGTTCGCCGCGGCCTACCACGTGGCACCGGGCACAGCACTGGACTCGGTCGAGGCGTATCGGGCAGCCTTCCAACCGTCGGAGGCCCTGGCCGAGCCGTACGTCATCGTCTCAGCGGACGTAGTGGTAGCCGCCGACGACGCCACCGCCCGCCACCACGCCGGCACCTACGGGCACTGGGTCCACAGCATCCGCACCGGCGGCGCCGCCGAATACCCCGACCCCGCAACAGCTTCCCCGCTCACCCCCGACCAACTCCGCCTGGTCGACGACCGCCTCGCCTCCCACATAGTCGGCTCCCCCACCACCGTGGTCGAACGCCTCGACGCCCTCCAAAAGCTCACCGCCGCGGACGAACTCCTCATCACCACCATCACCCACAACCACACCGACCGCCTCGAATCCCACCGCCTCCTAGCCCAAGCCTGGAACCTCCGCGCCGCCCGCGCCGCCTAACTGGACACTCGATCACCACGCTCTGACGGAGGAATTCGGACCAAAATCCCGCCACCAGAGCGTGGTGATCTTGATTGACCTATACGTAGGCGTATACCAGGGGTAGGCTCTTCACTTATACGCCACCGTATAAGTGAAGGGTTTCAGCTATGCGACTGCCCGAATCGGCCCATTCCGAGCACCCCTGGCGCATCCACGAGATCGCCCCCGATTTCGTTGTCGAGGACGTTTGGAAGTTCCGCATCCCCGGCGCGGGCCGGCACGACTTCCCGGCCCTGCTCGCCGCCATTCAGGCCGAACGCACCACCGAGTCCACCGGCCTGAGCGCACTGCTGTTCAAAGTCCGCTGGAAGCTGGGCGAACTGTTCGGCTGGGACCGCGCCCAAGTCACCTCCCTGCGCGACCGACTCCCCACCGACCTCCGCGACACCGCCACCCCCGTCGAAAACAGCCCCCTGACCAGCCTCTACGTCCTCGACAACGAATACGCCGGCGAAATCGCCAACAACACCATGCACGGCATCATGCACCTGAGCTGGGTCCCCGACCCCACCGGCTACCACCTCCGAATGGCAGTCCTGGTCAAGCCCAACGGCCGCCTCGGCCGCCTCTACATGGCCGCCATCAAGCCCTTCCGCTACACCATCATCTACCCCGCCATCACCCGCAGCTGGGAACAAACCTGGAAAGACCTCGCCACCCCCACTGAACGGCGGTGGATTGCCTTCGATCGAAGGCGCTCTACGCGCTGATCGGGGCTGCGGTTACGCCGTAGCCGAGGTTGGTGAGGACCTCGCTGGTGGCCTTGGCGAAGTTCAGGGTGATGAAGTGCAGGCAGGGGGCGCCTTCGTTGATGAGGCGTTGGGCCATTTCGGTGGCGATCTGGATGCCTTCGGCGCGGACTGCCGCGCGGTCTTCTTCCGGGCCGGTGCCTGCGGCTCGGGTCAGGCGGGCGACTACGGCGGGGGGGATGGGGCGGCCGCTGAGTTCTTCGGCGCGGGCGACCGTGCGCAGGGAAGTGATGGGCATCAGTTCGGGGATGATCGGTTTGGCGCCCTCGATGGGGTCCATGGCGATCACGCGGTCGCGTAGGCGCAGGTAGTGGTCGACGTCGAAGAACATCTGGGTGATCGAATACTCCGCTCCCGCACGGAGTTTCGCGGCCAGGTGGTAGGTGTCGTGGTCCAGGTCGGGTGAGCGGTGGTGGCCCTGGGGGAACGAGGCGACGCCGACGTGGAAGTCGCCGAGGTCGCGCACGATGCGGACCAACTCTTCGGCGTATTCGACACCGCCGGGGTGCTTCTGCCATTCGCCGAGGGGGTCGCCGGGCGGGTCGCCGCGCAGGACCAGCACGTTGCAGATACCGGAGTCGGCGTAGGAGCCGACCAGGGAGCGCAGTTCGGCGATGCTGTGGCCGACGGCGGTGAGATGCGCGACCGGGAGCAGGGTGGTTTCCTGCGCCAGCGCGCCGGTGATGCGGACGGTGCGGTCGCGGGTGGAGCCGCCCGCGCCGTAGGTCATCGACACGAAGGCGGGGTGCATGCGTTCGAACTCGCGGACCGCGCGCCACAGACGGGCCTCGCCTGCCTCGTCACGCGGGGGGTTGAACTCCACGGAGAACGGCACGCCGTTGCCGGAATGGGTGCGCAGACTCTGCACCACCGAGGGGGTGTTCGAGACGATCGACGGCTGTTGGGCGGGTCGATCTGGGGTCGAACGTCCCCGTCCATTGTCGAAAGTCACCGTGCCAGTCTAGTGGGACACCCAACCGCTCCCGCGCCGACCGGTGATCCTCGCCGCCGCAGGGGGCCCGCGGCTCGTGTGCGGGCAGGTCGCACGTCAAGGCCCGTGAACGCTGTGGTGGCGACCGACCCCAGCCCCGCTGCGACCCCGAACGCATCACCGAGCAGTTCGACAGCGCCGCATCGGCGAGCTCGCCGAAACGCCAGGTGTGGGCTCCGTCGCAGCGGCGAAGTGCGCTGACGATCGTGTCACCGTGCCCGCGTATCGTTCGACCCAACGCTGGCAGGCGCACCGCCGAGTGCGAAACCGGTGCCCGCCGCTCGCCCACTTCGCCACTGGAGGCCGCCCTGTCCGCCGGAATCGGTACCCCGCTCTCCCGGTCCGCCGCCGACGCGCTGACCTCGGTCGATCTCGTCGCGCTGACACCGGGCACCCCGGCCTTCGTGGCCGCCGTGGAACAGGTGCTGACCAGCTTCTTCGCCACCCGTCGCGAGATCGTCGAACCGTTGGGACCGGTGTTCATCGACGCGGTGCGGGCGTTGGAAGAGTTCGTTGTTCGCGGGGGGAAGCGGACCAGGCCCGGCTTCGCGTGGACCGGCTGGCTCGGTGCCGGTGGCGATCCCGCCGGTCCCGACGCGGCCGCGGTGTTGACGGCCTGTTCGGCGCTGGAACTGGTGCAGGCGTGCGCGCTGGTGCACGACGACATCATCGACTCCTCGCGGACTCGGCGCGGGTTCCCGACCGTGCATATCGACTTCGAGGATCGGCACCGGGCAGCCGGTTGGCCCGGCGACGGCGCTTCCTACGGATCGGCCGTCGCGATTCTGATCGGCGATCTGGCCCTGGCCTGGGCCGACGATCTGGTGCACGCGGCCGGACTCAGCGCCGACGCGTTGGCGCGGTTCGCGCCGGTGTGGGCGCGGATGCGGACCGAGGTGCTCGGCGGGCAGCTGCTCGACATCAACGGCGAGGCCGGTGGGGACGAATCGGTCGAGGCCGCTTTGCGGATCAACCGGTATAAAACCGCCGCGTACACGATCGAACGGCCGTTGCATCTGGGTGCGGCGATCGCGGGCGCCGACGACGACCTGGTCGACGCGTTGCGCACCTTCGGGACCGATGTCGGGATCGCGTTCCAGCTGCGCGACGACCTGCTCGGCGTGTTCGGCGACCCGGCCGTGACGGGCAAGCCTTCCGGCGATGACCTGCGCGAAGGCAAGCGGACCGTGTTGATCGCGGAGGCGCTGCGACGCGCGGACACCGAATCCGCCGCGCTGATCCGGACCGGGTTGGGCACCGATCTCGACGACGCGGCCGTCGACCGGTTGCGCGCGGTGCTCACCGAACTGGGTGCCGTCGACGAGGTGGAGCGGCGGATCGGCGAACTCACCGAGACCGGATTGGCCGCCATCGCGACCAGTTCCGCGACGCCCGAAGCCAAGCAGTTGTTGCACGCCATGGCGCTGGCCGCCACGCGTCGCGCGGCCTGAACAGGAAAAGTGTTGTGGGACAAGCGGATCATGTCGTTGTAGTCGGTGCCGGGCTGGCGGGGTTGGCGGCCGCGCTGCATCTGCGGGGCGCGGGGCATGAGGTGACGGTGCTGGAACGCGCCGATCATCCGGGTGGGCGTGTGGGGCGTTATCGGTTCGACGACTATGAGATCGACAGTGGGGCAACGGTTCTCACGCTGCCATCGGTGATCGA
Source organism: Nocardia sp. NPDC058640 (assembly GCF_042716995.1). Lineage (NCBI taxonomy): Bacteria > Bacillati > Actinomycetota > Actinomycetes > Mycobacteriales > Nocardiaceae > Nocardia > Nocardia sp. NPDC058640. Next base: position 151,619 of record NZ_JBHXRG010000006.1, on the reverse strand, counting down.
TGACGCGTTGGCGGCCGTCGGGCAAACCCGGGACAGCGTCGGCCTGCGGATCCATCGCCTCACCCCCGCCTATCACGCACGGTTCGCCGATGGCAGCGATATTCGTGTGTTCGATGATGCCGACCAGATGGCTGCCGAGGTCGAAAAGGCTTGTGGTGCTGAGGAAGCCGGAAACTATCGGCGACTTCGCAGCTGGCTCGGTCGCATCTATGACGCCGAATTCGACGAGTTCATGGACGCCGATTTCGATTCACCGCTCGATATGGTGCGCACCCCGCGCGCCAGGGCCGCGCTTGTCACTTTGGCCGAGCTCGGCGGGTTCGGGAAACTCGGGCCGCGGGTTCGGTCCTATCTGCGCGATGAGCGGCTGACCAGGCTGTTCACCTTCCAGGCGCTGTATGCGGGCATGTCGCCCGATGACGCGCTCGCGATTTACGGCGCGATCCCGAACATGGATACGTGCCTGGGCGTCTACTTCCCCGCAGGGGGGATGCGGGCGATCACCGTCGCGCTCGCCGAGGCATTCACCGAGGCCGGTGGAAACCTCGTACTGAACGCCGAGGTCGCCGGCATCGACTACGCGAACGACAAGCGCACCAGCCCTGCCGCCGTGTTCGCAGCCCGCTCCAACGGCCGTAGAAATGGTGCCGTCGGCTCGGTACGGAGTGCCCGAGGACGGCACGCGGAAGCCATCCGCACCACCGACGGACGCACATTCTCGTGCGACGCGGTAGTTCTCACCGCCGACATCGGCTCCCTGCCGCGATTCGGCCTGCACCACCGTCGCGGCCTGCGCGCCTCCCCCTCGGCAGTGGTCGCCCACGGCACCATCCCCGCCGAGATCGCCGCACAATGGCCCGTCCAGGCCCACCACACCATCGACTTCGGCGCCGCCTGGGCGCAGACGTTCACCGAGATCGCCGCCCGCAAGGGTCGCGGACAACTCATGAGCGACCCGTCACTGCTGCTCACCCGACCCGCGCTCACCGACCCCGGCCAGTTCGTCGACAGGTCCGACGGCCGCCACGAACCCCTCTCCCTGCTGGCCCCCTGCCCCAACCTCACCGCGGCCCCCCTGGACTGGCACACCCTCGGCCCCGCCTACCTCCGAGAACTGCTCACCGTCCTGGAACAGCGCGGATACACCGGCATCACCGACCACTTCACCGTCGACCACCTCGACACCCCCGCCACCTGGGCCGCCCAGGGCATGATCGCGGGCACACCGTTCTCCCTCGCCCACCTGTTCCGGCAAACCGGTCCCTTCCGCCCACGCAATCTGCCAAGGGGTGTGGACAACGTCGTTCTCGCAGGTTGTGGCACCACTCCGGGGGTGGGTGTGCCCACCACGCTGCTGTCGGGCAAGCTGGCCGCGGCACGAATCACCGGCAGCCGGGCGCGCACCGGTACCGACCACCGGGTTAGTGTTCCAAGATGAAGCCGTAAACTGACGGCCGACTTATCAGCTCGCGGTTGCGACCGCCGACCATCCGGGGGGACCGACCGAACATGCCGCCCCCCGAGACGACCGTAGGCACCATGGACAACACGCGCACACTCGAGCGTCAGGGCCACCTACCCGCTCGAACCGAACCCGGCGTTCGGGCCTGGCTGCGGATCGCAGGCGATTTCGCCCGCAGTCCCGAAGGCCACGCGGCCATCATGGGATTCTTCGGCGCGGCGATGATCACCTTCGGCGGTTTCGGGGCGGGCGCTGTCCGCAAACGCGACCCGCTGCTGGAAGGCCTACACCTGTCGTGGCTGCGGTTCGGCCACGGGTACGCGCTGTCGACGATCCTGATCTGGATCGGCGTGCTGATGATGATCACCGCGTGGGTTCGACTGGGCCGCACCACTCTCGGCAAGGGCGGCTCGACGGTCACCCTCAACGAGTTACGCGCGATCGTCGGAATCTGGGTCACGCCACTGCTGTTCGCGGCACCGATGTTCAGCCGCGACGTCTACTCCTACCTCGCGCAGGGCGCGCTGTTGCGCGACGGTTTCGACCCCTACCAGGTGGGTCCCGTCGCCAATCCCGGTCTGCTGCTGGAGAACGTGAGTCCGGTCTGGACCACCACCACCGCGCCGTACGGGCCTGTCTTCTTGCTCATGGGCCGCGCGATCACCTCGCTCACCGGCGACAATGTGATCGCCGGGACCATCGCGCTGCGCTTCGCCATGCTGCCCGGGTTGGCGCTGATGATGTGGGCGGTACCGTATCTGACCAAGCATCTGGGCGGTAAGCCCACGGTCGCGCTGTGGCTGGCGGTGCTCAACCCGCTGGTGCTGGTGCACCTGATCGGCGGCGTGCACAACGAGATGCTCATGGTCGGGCTCATGTGCGCGGGCGTGGCGCTGGTGTTGGAACGACATCACGTCGCCGGCATCGTGGTCGTGGCCATCGGCGTGGCGATCAAGGCCACCGCGGGCGTGGCGCTGCCGTTCCTGGTGTGGATCTGGATTCTGCACGAGAAGGAACGCCGAGCCGCGCAACGGCAGGTGGATTCCGATGCCGCCCTGGCCGAGGAGCTCAAACACCCCGATGCCGCCAGACCGTCACCGGATATGCCGCACCCGCTGTTCGTGTTCGCCAAGATCGCGGGCATCGGTGTCGGTGTGTTCGCGCTGGTGTTCGGCGCGGCGTCGGTGATCGCGGGGGTCGGCTTCGGCTGGGTCACCGCGCTGCAGGGTTCGAACAAGATCATCAACTGGCTGTCGCTGCCCACGATCCTGGCGCACATGGTCACCTGGGTGAGCCCGCTGAACTTCGACTCGGTGCTGGACGTGACCCGCCTGCTGTGCCAGATCGCCATGGTGGTGTTGCTGGTGGCGACCTGGTGGCGGTTCCGGCACAGCGAGCGCGAGGCCGTGATGGGCATCATCATCGCGTTCGTGGCGATCGTGCTGCTGTCGCCCGCCGCGCTGCCCTGGTACTACTCGTGGCCGCTGGCGCTGGCCGCCGGGTTCGCGCTGTCGACCACCACGCTGATGTGGTTGGTGGGGATCTGCACCTGGTTGATGCTGGTGTTCCAGCCGGACGGGTCGATCGGCCTGTACAACTTCTGGCACGTCGCGTTGGCGACGTTCGCCGCCGTGGTCGCCGCGGTGTCGTTGCGCACCGTGGATCCGTTGCATCTGCGGTCGGCCAAATCGAAGGCTGTTGCCAGCGAAGCGGCGCCGCCCGTTCGCGCATGAGCGGCGAGCTCGCAGCATGATCGGGCGCACGCGGGGGCTTCGAGTCGCGACCGTGCCCGGCGATGGTGTCCGACCGTTGACCGGTGATCTCGACGCGGCCTACGCGAGTTGCCGTCGGATCGCCGCCGAGCACGGACGCACGTATTACCTGGCCACCACCCTGCTTTCACCGGAACGACGCCGGGCCGTACACGCGCTGTACGCCTTCGCGAGAATGGTCGATGACATCGTCGACCACGCCGACAACCCCGCCCGCGTTCTCGACCCGCGCGATGCCACTGCGCACCGACTCGCCCCACTGACCGAGGTCTCCCCCGCCCAACACCTCGACCTGGTCGAGAAACAGCTGCGACTGGCCCTGGAACACGGCAACCTCGCCACCACCGACCGACGCCGCCACCAGATCGTCACCGCGGCCGCCGACACCATCACCCGCTACGACATCGCGCACGCCCACATCTGGACGTTCCTCGACGCCATGCGCATGGACGTCCCCGGCACGGCCACCCACCGCACCCGCTACGCCACGATGAGCGACCTGCGCGAGTACATGCGCGGTTCCGCCGCCGCGATCGGCCTGCAGCTGCTCCCGGTCCTGGGCACGGTCGTGCCCGTGGTCGATGCCGAGCCGGCGGCCGCCGCCCTCGGCGAGGCCTTCCAGCTCACGAACTTCCTGCGCGATGTCGCCGAGGACCTCGACCGCGACCGCGTCTACCTGCCCACCGACGAACTGCAAGCCTTCGGTGTCGACGAAGATCACCTGCGCGCCTGCCACCACCGCGGCCACACCGACACACCGCTGCGCCGCGCCCTGGCCCACCTGATCGCGCTCAACCGCGACATCTACCGGCAGGCCGTCCCCGGCATCGCCCTACTCGCCCCCCGAGTACGCCCGGCCATCACCACCGCCGCCACCCTCTACGCCGAAATCCTCGACCGCATCGAAGCGGCCGACTACCAGGTGTTCGCCACCCGAGCCACGGTCCCCCACCACCGCCGAATCCTGGTCGCCGCCAAGGGTTTGACCATCTCCCGCCGCTAGCGCTCAACCGATCCGCCGCAACCCTCAGCCGTCCACCTACTCGGCCAGATCGTCGCATACCGTCAAAAGATCGCCCGCAAACCGTCAGCCGATTTGTCGCAAACCGTCAGCCAGATCGCCGCATATCGTCAGGCATAGACAGCCGCCTAAATTCTGTCTAGTCTGTCCAGATAGGAATCAACCAGGGGCGGTGGGCTATGCGGTGGCAGGTACAAGAAGCCAAACAGCGATTTTCTGAAGTACTTCGCGCGGTCGAGGCCGAGGGTCCGCAGACCATCACTCGTCACGGCGACGAGGTCGCGGTAGTCATCGACATCGCGGAATACCGTCGGCTGACCAGGCCCGATATCAGCTTCGTCGATCGATTAGTGGTGACCTTCGGCGGCCTCGACGACGAGACCGCCGACGTCATCGCCGAAGTCGAGGCACAGAGATCGCAATCGATGCCGCGAGAACTCGACTTCACCGAGCTGTCGTGAGCTTCCTCATCGACACCAACGTCATCTCCGAACTGATGCGACGGACACCGGACCCCGCAGTTCTCGACTGGTTCGCGCGCAACCGCACCAACGAGTTGTGGTTGAGCGTGATCACCGTCGGTGAACTCCGTCGTGGCGTCGCGCTCCTCCGTGCGCGTGAAGAGAGTGCACGCGCGGACCGGATCGAGGCCGCCGTCGACGAGATCGAGGGCAATTACGCGCAACGAATTCTGGCTGTCGACACGCCCGTCGTACACCGATGGGCGCTGATCCCAGCCCCCATCGACGTCAGCGACGGCCTGATCGCGGCAACAGCATTGACACACGGGCACACCGTCGCGACACGAAACACCAAGCACTTCAAGCACACCGGTGCCGCGCTGGTGAATCCGTTCGACCCGGTGTGAGGCTCAGAAAGGTTCGGCGTGGGCGCGGCGGACTACCTCGCGGGCCAGCTGGGTGTGCAGGGCGTCGACCGGGCGGCCGGGCAGGGAGGGGTCGTCGGTGTACAGCCATTCGAGAATGTCCTCGTTGCTGTACTTGCCGTCACGCATCACGGTGATCACGCCGGGCAGCATGCGCACGATCTCGTCTTCGGCGTTGAAGAAGCGGGCGGGAACGCCGACCACACCGTTGCGGCGCACCGCCAGCAGCTGGTAATCGCGCAGGAGTTGGTGCACCGAGGTGACCGGGACGCCGAGTATGTCGGCCGCCTCGGGCAGCGAGACGATGGTTTCGGTGTCGGGCAGCACGTCTTTGCTGCAAGGGAAGGCACTCACCGGAACAACGGTAGTACGTGTCGCGGCCCACTCATCGTCTGGCATGCCGACACGACACAGTTACGATCGTGGTGGCCGCACACGGCGGCCGGTTGAATGCCGGAGGACTTCACTTGATCGGCCAGATGCTGGAAGGGCGCTATCGCATCGACGCGCCGATCGCGCGCGGCGGGATGTCGATGGTCTTCCGCGGGACCGACACCCGGCTGGATCGCCCTGTCGCGATCAAGGTGATGGACCCCAAATTCGCCGGTGACCCGCAGTTCTTGAGCCGTTTCGAGTTCGAGGCGCGCGCGGTGGCCAAGCTCAAGCACCCGTCGCTGGTCGCGGTCTACGACCAGGGCGTGGACGGCGAATACCCGTTCCTGATCATGGAATTGGTCGAGGGCGGCACGCTGCGCGAACTGCTGCGCGAACGCGGACCGATGCCGCCGCACGCCGTGCGCGCGGTGGCCGAGCCGGTGCTGCGCGCGATCGGCACCGCCCACGACGCGGGCCTGGTGCACCGCGATGTGAAGCCGGAGAACGTGCTGATCTCCGACGCGGGCGAGGTGAAGATCGCCGACTTCGGCCTGGTGCGCGCGGTGGCCGCGGCCAACACCACGTCGGCGAGCGTGATCCTGGGCACCGCCGCCTATCTGGCGCCCGAGCAGGTCACCACCGGCACCGCCGACGCGCGCAGCGACGTGTACGCGTTCGGCATCCTGATCTTCGAACTACTCACCGGGCGGGTGCCGTTCAGCGGCGACAACTCGCTGTCGGTGGCCTATCAGCGGGTCGAGAACGACGTCCCCGCGCCCAGCGGCTTCATCGGCGGCGTGCCGCCCGAGTTCGACGCGCTGGTCGCCAAGGCCACCTCCCGCGACCCCGCACTGCGCTACGCCGACGCCAACGAGATGGCGGCGGCACTGCAGTCGATCGCGATGCAGTTGAACCTGCCGTCGTATCGTGTTCCCGCACCGCGGGATTCGGCCGAACATCTCAGCGAGAGCTACCACACCGGCGCCGCGCACCACCCCGGCGATCGCCCGGTGACCCCCAATCCTGTTGCCGCACACCACTCCCCCGCGCCCGAGCAGCATCACACCCGGGTGGTGACCGCGCAGCGTCCCCGACCCGAGGAGCACGCGCCGGCCGCGACCGCTTTCGGCGCGGGCGGTGACAGTCACGCTCGCCGAACAGGTTTGGTGTGGGTGGGCCTGGTCACCGCGCTGACCCTGCTGGTCGGCATCGGCGGCTGGTGGCTGGGCGTCGGCCGCTACACCGCCGTGCCGCCGATCGCGGGCATGGACTCCGAGCGGGCCGTGTCGGTGCTGCAGGAGGCCGGTTTCGAAACGTCGTTGCGGCAGAAGGCTTCCGACACGATCCCGGTGGGCGGGGTCGTTGGCACCGATCCGTCGGCCGGGTCGCGGGTGACCAAGGGTTCCACGATCGCGGTGCTGATCTCCAACGGCAAACCGCGCGTGCCCGACCTCGCGCCGGGCGATCAGATCAGTGCCGTCAACGAGGCGATCCGCGACGCGGGCCTGCAGCCGATCGACAGTGGCGAGGCGGCCAGTACCGCGCCGAAGGGCTCACTGGCCCGGGTGGAGCCCGCGCCGGGCACGGTCCTGCCGATGGGCGCGCAGGTGAAGGTGTACCGCAGCAAGGGTTCTCAGCCGGTCAACGTGCCCGATGTGCGCGGGAAGACCGCCGAGGAGGCCGCGAAGGCGCTGACCACCGCGGGCCTGACCGTGCGCGAGACCCGCGTGCAGTTCGACAAGAGCGTCGAGGGCGATAAGGCGATCGCCACCGACCCCGCCGTCGGTACCACCCTGCAATCGGGTGACACCGTGACGCTGATCGTGTCGAATGCGGTGAAGGTGCCCAATGTGATGGGCCAGAGCGTCGGCAACGCCCGCGACAAGCTGCAACAGCTCGGCCTACGAGTGGAGGTCAAGTCCCTCACCGATTCCGACAGTTCGCTGGTCATCGGCCAGGTTCCCGGCATCAACACGAATGTGGAGGCGGGCAGCGTCGTATCGCTCACCGCCCTGCCTTGAAGGGGCAAGGATCCCGAGAAGGACAAAGAAAAACCCGGGCGCGGTCCTCGCTGACCGCCCCGGGCTCGTCTTACTGACTCAGCGCAGCATCTCCGCGACCAGGAACGACAGTTCCAGGGACTGCTGGGTGTTCAGGCGCGGGTCGCACGCGGTTTCGTAGCGACCGCCCAGGTCCAGGTCGGAGATGTCCTGGGCGCCGCCGAGGCATTCGGTGACGTTCTCGCCGGTCAGCTCGATGTGCAGGCCGCCGGGGTGGGTGCCCAGCGCGTGGTGCACCTCGAAGAAGCCCTGGACCTCGTCGACGATGCGGTCGAAGTGCCGGGTCTTGAAACCGGTGGACGACTCGTGGGTGTTGCCGTGCATGGGGTCGCACTGCCAGATCACCTGGTGGCCGGTGGCCTGCACTTTTTCGATGATGGGCGGCAGCACGTCGCGCACCTTGCCGTTGCCCATGCGCGCGACCAGGGTGAGTCGGCCGGGCTCGTTGTTGGGGTCGAGGCGTTCGACGTATTCCACGGCCTGATCGGGCGTGGTGGTCGGCCCGATCTTGAGGCCGATCGGGTTGGCCAGCAGTTCGGCCAGGGCGATGTGGGCGCCGTCGAGCTGACGGGTGCGCTCGCCGATCCACAGGAAGTGCGCGGACAGGTCGTACAGCAGCGGCTCGCCGGTCTCGGACTCGCTCAGCCGCAGCATGGCGCGCTCGTAATCCAGCACCAGCGCTTCGTGGGAGGCGTAGATGCGCGCGGTCTTCAGGCTCGGGTCGTTGACCTGGCAGGCGGCCATGAACCGCAGGCCGCGGTCGATCTCCTCGGCGAGGGTCTCGTAGCGCGCGCCCGCGGGTGACTGGGCGACGAAATCGCGGTTCCAGTCGTGCAGGCGGTGCAGGTCGGCGGTGCCGGCGCTGGTCAGGGCGCGGACCAGGTTCATCGCGGCGCTGGCGTTGGCGTACGCGCGGACCAGTCGGGACGGGTCGTGGCGGCGCAGCGCGTCGTCGGCCACGATCGAGTTGATCATGTCGCCGCGGTAGGACTTCAGGCCCATGGCATCGGTGTCGGACGAGCGCGGCTTGGCGTACTGGCCGGCGATCCTGGCCACCTTCACCACCGGCATGCTCGCGCCGTAGGTGAGGACCACGGCCATCTGCAGCAGCGTGCGGATGTTGCCACGGATGTGAGGTTCGGTGTTGTCGACGAAGGTCTCCGCGCAGTCACCGCCCTGCATGAGGAAGGCCTCGCCGCGCGCGACCGCGGCCAGCTGCGTCTTGAGGTCCTCGACCTCGGCGGGCAGACAGATCGGCGGCACGCTCTCGAGCACGGTGCGCATGGTCGCGGCCTCGTCGGGATCCCACGACGGCTGCTGCAGGGCGGGCCTGGCCAGAGCGGCGTCGAGGCGACTGCGCAGATCGGCAGGCAGCGGCGGCAGTTCCGGCAGGCGGTCAATGGGTACGTCGACGGTCCAGGTCACCAGCTAAGAATACGGACCCGCGCACACGGGCGAATATCCGGCGTACCTGCGAAGTGCGCGCGGGGCAACCGGCAGCCAACGCGAAGTCCCCGCGCGGGGCAGCTGCCGACCACCGCGCGTGGCGTACGCAGTGAACGGGCACCGCCGACCCGTGCGAACTGCGCGTACAACGCCGACATAGGGTTTCGTCAACCCCTCGTGGGTCCATCGCCGGACGTCACGAGCAACCCATCGGCACGAAGAGGCGATCTCCTTGCGATATTTTTACGATTCGGAATTCGTTGAGGATGGGGTGACGATCGATCTGATCTCGATCGGCGTCGTCTGTGAGGACGGGCGCGAGTACTACGCGGTTTCCACCGAATTCGATGCGACGAAGGCGGGACCGTGGGTGCGCAAGCACGTGCTACCCAAGTTGCCGCCCGCCGGTTCGCCGCTGTATCGCACCAGGGAACAGATCCGCGACGACCTGTTCAAGTTCTTCCTGCCCCGGCCCACCGTGGTGCCCGAACTGTGGGCCTGGGTCGGCGCCTACGACCATGTGGCGCTGTGCCAGCTGTGGGGTGACATGACCGCGCTGCCCAAGGGCATGCCGCGCTACACCAACGAACTGCGCCAGCACTGGGCCGTCAACGGCTCCCCCGCGCTGCCGCCGATCCCCGACGACGCGCACGACGCGCTGGCCGACGCCCGGCACAACCTGGCGAAATTCGAGGCCATCGAGACCTACCGCCGCACCCCGCGCCTGTAACCACACAAGTGAAGGCCCCGAGTCGAATTCGACTCGGGGCCTTCACTTTTCAGCACGTCAGGTCAGTGACCGAACGGCTCACTGCTGTTGGCGATCGCCTGCTGTTCGGCGAGAGCGGTGAGCATCTTGTGCTCGTCGTTCTCCTCGATCTCAGCCCAGGTCTCGCCCTCGGCCGCGGGATCGGCCTTGAGGAAGCTACCGGTGCCCGGCTTGCCCGCCGAACCCAGCTTGTTCATCTTCTTGGGCACCGGGGCGCCCTGGTACTCCAGCGGAATCGCGTGGCCGTGGTCGTCGACCCCGCCCAGCGGCTGGTGGATCTCGATGTACTCACCGTGCGGCAGACGCTTGATCACACCGGTTTCGATGCCGTGCTCGAGCACCGCCCGGTCACTGCGCTGCAGACCGATGCAGAACCGGTAGGTCACGAAGTACGCGATCGGCGGCAGCAGCAGCACGCCGATACGACCGATCCAGGTGGTCGCGTTCAGCGAGATGTCGAACTTCAGCGCGATGATGTCGTTGACACACGACAGCGTGAGCACCACGTAGAACGCGATCGCCATGGCACCGATCGCGGTACGCACCGGCACGTCGCGCGGACGCTGCAGCAGGTTGTGATGCGCGGAGGTGTCGTTGGTCAGGCGCTTCTCGATCCACGGGTAGGCGATCAGCAGCGTGAACACCAGGCCCATGACCAGCGCGACCCAGAACACCGCCGGGATCGTGTAGTTGCCCAGGTAGATCTCCCACGGCGGCATCAGACGCGCCATACCGTCGGTCCACATCATGTAGAAGTCGGGCTGCGAACCCGCCGACACCTGTGACGGGTTGTACGGACCGAGGTTCCAGATCGGGTTGATCTGCAGGACACCGCCCATGATGCCCACGATGCCGAGGGTGAACGCGAAGAACGCGCCCTGGTCGGCGGCGAACACCGGGATGATGCGCGCACCGACAACGTTGTTCTCGGTGCGGGCCGGTCCGGGGAACTGGGTGTGCTTCTGGTACCAGACCAGCGCGACGTGCGCGCCGATCAGCGCCAAGATGATGCCGGGCAGCAGCAGCACGTGCGCGATGTACAGGCGCGGGATGATGATGTCGCCGGGGAAGTCGCCGCCGAACATCAGCCAGTGCATCCAGGTACCGACCACCGGGACACCGATGGTGATACCGGAGAACGCGGCCCGAAGTCCGGTACCCGACAGCAGGTCGTCGGGCAGCGAGTAGCCGAAGAAGCCTTCGAACATCGCCAGGATCAGCAGCAGTGAACCGATCACCCAGTTGCCTTCACGCGGCTTGCGGAACGCGCCGGTGAAGAAGATGCGGAACAGGTGGATGATGATCGACGCCGCGAACAGCAGTGCCGCCCAGTGGTGGATCTGTCGGACGAACAGACCGCCGCGCACCTCGAAGGAGATGTTCAGCGCGGTCTCGTACGCCCGCGACATGCCAACACCGCGCAGCGGCTGGTAGGCGCCGTCGTACACGACGTGGCTCATCGACGGGTCGAAGAACAGCGTCAGGTACACACCCGACAGCAGCAGGATGATGAACGCGTAGAGCGCGATCTCACCCAGCAGGAACGACCAGTGGGTCGGGAAGACCTTGTTGATCGACCGCTTCATGAACGCGGCGGCACGATACCGCTCGTCCATCTCGTTGGCCTGGTTGGCGGCCATATCTCCGACACTCATGAACGACGCTCCCAGAAGGCCGGGCCGAGCGGCTCGATGAAGTCGCCCGCGGCGACCAGGAAGCCCTCGGAGTTGACGGTGATCGGCAGCTGAGGCAGTGCGCGGGCGGCAGGACCGAAGACCGGCTTACCCCACTCGGTCGCCAGGAACTGCGACTGGTGGCAGGGGCACAGAATGCGGTTGGTCTGCTGCTCGAACAGCGAGGTGGGGCAGCCGAGATGGGTGCAGATCTTCGAGTACGCGAAGTAATCGCCGAAGTTGAAGCTCTCCTGGCCCTTGCGCTTGATCGCCTTCTCGGCGTCTTCGGTGCGCAGGCGGATCAGCATCACGGCGTTACGGATGCCGCGCAGCGACTGCAGGGTCTCGTGCGAGTCCCCGCGCCACTTCTCTTTCCACGGGAACACGGTTTCCATCGAGCCCGCGTCCAGATCCTCCGGACGCACCAGCACGATGTCTTCCGGGCGACCGGTGTCGCGGCGGATGTAGACGGTCTCGCCCGGGTAGTCCGGGGTCCAGCCCGAGACCCACAGCGGCGACTTGTCGCGCTTGGCCCACGGGTTCTTGATCATGCCGCCGATGAACACCAGGCCGGCACCGATACCGAGCACGCCGACACCGGCACCCGCGGTACCGAGCATCATCTTGCGACGACCCAGCGTGGAGGTGTCCAGCGCGTCCTGCAGCTCGGCCACCAGGGTGCGGCGCTCGACCTCGGGCGACGGGCCGTCGTGGCGCTGCTGGATGGAGATCTCGGCCGGGATGAACTTCTTGCGGATCAACACCACCGCGATGCCGATGACCAGCACCGAGATGCCGAAGGTCAGGCCGATCAGCGGGGTGAACAGCGAGTAGGCCGCGTGGCCCTCGTCGCCGTTGCCCTTCCACTCCCACGGCCAGAACAGGAAGACACCGATCAGCGCGGCGGCGGACAGGCCGGAGATGGCGAACCAGAACGTGACCTCACGTTCGGCGCGCTTCTCGGCCTTGGTGCCCGGCACCGGCCACCGCTCGTTGCGGTAGACAACATCGACGTCGTCGCGCTTCGTGCCGAGCTCCGCGAGCTCGGCGGTCGACATCGCGTCGAGTTCGTCTTCGGTGGGTTCGCGACCCATGTCGCCAATCTCCTGTCCACTCATGATCGGGATCCGATCCACATCGCTGCGCCGACCACGGCGGTGATGCCGATGACCCAGATGGCGAGACCCTCTGTGGCCGGACCGAAGCCGCCCAGATCCCAGCCGCCGGGAGCCTTCTCCTCGGCGGAGTTCCTGACGTAGGCGACGATGTCGCGCTTCTCCTCCGGCGTGAGCTGCCGGTCGGAGAACTTGGGCATGTTCTGCGGGCCGGTGAGCATCGCGTCGTAGATCTGCTGCTCGTTGGCCTCGGCCAGCGGCGGCGCGAACTTGCCACCCGACAGCGCTCCACCGCGACCGGTGAAGTTGTGGCAGGAGGCGCAGTTCATGCGGAACAGCTCCGAGCCACGGGCGATGTCGTCGCCGCGCAGCGATTCCTGCGCGATCTCACCGTTGGCGTCACGGACCACCGAGGGGCCGCCGCCGTTGGCCGCGACGAACGCGCCCATCGCGTCGGTCTGGTGCGCGTCGAACTTGGCCGGCTTGCGCAGCGCCTGGGCGCCGTTGGCGGCCATCGGCATACGACCGGAGGAAACCTGGAAGTAGACCGCGGCCTCGCCCACACCGATCAGGCTGGGACCACGGTCGGGCACACCCTGCAGGTTCGCGCCGTGGCACGTCACGCAGGAGGTCTCGTACAGCTGCTTGCCCTCGCGGATGAGCGCGGACTGGTCCTCGTGCGCGGTGGCGACCTGCGGCGCGGGGGTGAGCGCGGCAGCCAGGAAGCCGGCTCCGACCAAGCCGATCATCAGCGCGAGAGCACCCGCGATACGACGACGGGTGCGACGCTGTTTACGCGCCTTGGCGGCGGCCTGCCCGGTGCCGGGGCCGACGGCGGGCTCTGGGGCCGACGGGGGAGATGAACTCATCTGTGTCCCTTTGGAGTAGACGGAACCGACTTGTGCAAAAGCTTGGTGCGCCAGCGCGCTAGCGGACGAAGTAGATCGTGGCGAACAGCCCGATCCAGACGATGTCGACGAAGTGCCAGTAGTACGACACCACGATCGCGGCGGTGGCCTGGGCGGGGGTGAACTTGCTCAGCGTGGTGCGGATGAGCAGGAACACGAACGCGATCAGACCGCCGATCACGTGCAGACCGTGGAAGCCGGTGGTGATGTAGAAGACCGAGCCGTAGGAGCTACCGGCGATCGTGGTTCCCTCGTGCACCAGGTGGTAGTACTCGTACCCCTGGCCGAACACGAAGAACGCACCCATCAGCAGGGTGATCGTGTACCAGCGGCGAAGGCCGAACACGTCGCCCTTCTCCGCGGCGAACACGCCCATCTGGCAGGTGAACGACGATGCGATCAGCACGGCCGTGACCGGAATCGCGAGCGTCATGTTCAGCTCGGTCGGCTCCGGGGGCCAGTTGCCGTGCGCTTGCGCGCGCGCAACGAAGTACATCGCGAACAGACCAGCGAAGAACATCAACTCGCTCGACAGCCAGATGATGGTTCCGACGCTGACCATGTTGGGCCGGTTCAGCGAATGCACACGCTGAGTAATGGCCGATCCTGGGGTGCCTACTGCGGTCGTCACGGGGTAAGTATGACTCTTCGTAGTACGACACATGTACCCGGGTACGAAAGTTTGTGGCGCGAGTCGGAAAACCCACGCACAGAGGGGGTCTACGACTTCCGTCGGCGTGTTGGCGACGATCGCGCGACAACACATTGTGACAGCGGTTGATGTGGATAGGCTGAGACGCGAGGAGGCGGCGATGGTCGTGGTTCGGATGTGGCGGCGCCTGTTCGGTGGGTCCGCGCAAGCGTTGGATCCCGCGCGCGGGGACCTGGAGGTGGTGGCGTCGAGTTTCGACGACGTCGAGGCGTGTTCGACGGCGTTGGATCGGGCGAGCGAGCTGGATCGGGAGGCCGACGCGGTGTTGCGACACCATCTGCGCCTGCCCGCCGACCAGGTCGACGCGGCGTGTGAGATCGCGGGATACGACGGGTATGAACGCGTCGACAGCGATGCCGCGTCCGGGGACTTGGTTCCGATCATCTTGCAGCGAGTGCAACGACTGGATCCGCTGACCTGTTCACAGGAACGCTCGCGCATGGCGGGCCTCGCGCAACGCCACGACGGGATCGCCGACGGGTGGGACGCCCTGCAACCGCCGCGTACAGCCCCTTAAACTTGCCCGAACGGCGCAAAAGACATTGCGCCACCTCCGCGGTGCCCGATCTAGTAGTGGCGCAACGGTGTCGTCGAAGGAGAAGCAGAGCGAATGAGCGTGCGCAGCTGGCCCCAGGTGCTGGGAACCCTCGCCGACGGTGGCGACCTGGCCGCGGACGACACCACCTGGGTGATCGACGAGATCTTCACCGACAACGCCACCGCCGCCCAGATCGCCGCGTTCGGCGTGGCCATGAAGATCAAGGGGCCCACACCCACCGAGCTGGCGGGCATGGTGGCCGGCATGCTCGGGCACGCGAAACTGGTGCGCATCGACGGTGACGCGGTCGATGTCGTGGGCACCGGCGGGGATCGTTCGGGGTCGGTGAACATCTCGACCATGTCCTCGGTGGTCGTGGCCGCGGCCGGAGTGCCGGTGGTCAAGCACGGCAACCGGGCGGCGTCGTCGAAGTCCGGCGGTGCCGACGTGCTCGAGGCACTGGGTGTGAAGCTGGCGCTGGGTCCGGAATCGGTGGCGCGGTCGGTGCGCGAAGCCGGGATCGGGTTCTGTTTCGCGCCGCTGTTCCACTCCGGGCTGCGGTTCGCCGGGGCCGCGCGCAAGGAAATCGGCATTCCGACCGTGTTCAACGTGTTGGGTCCGTTGACCAATCCGGCGCAGCCGCGCGCGGGGCTGATCGGGTGCGCGTTCGCCGATCTGGCGCCGGTGATCGCGGGCGTGTTCGCCGCGCGGGGATCCAGTGCGCTGGTGGTGCGTGGGCGCGACGGCCTGGACGAGATCACCACCTCCGACCTCACCGATGTGTGGGTGGTCAGCGGTGGGCGGATCCGTCAGACGGTGCTGGATCCCACGGTGCTTGGCATCGCCCGCGTGGATCTGGCGGAACTGCGCGGCGGGGACGCCGAGGTCAACGCCAGGGTCGCGCGGGAGGTGTTCGCGGGGACGCCCGGTGCGGTGCGCGACGCGGTGCTGCTGAACTCGGCCGCGGCGATCGTGGCCTATGACCTGTCGCGCGGGGTCGGCGACGTCGATGCCGATCTGGACGCGGCACTGGCCGGTGGGCTCGAGCGCGCCGCCGCCGCGGTGGACAGCGGCGCGGCGGCGAAACTGCTACAGAGCTGGGCCGAACTCACCCAGGTGCTCGACGAGCGCTGAAAGCCCTACTCCCCCAACGAGAATCCGGCCTCGACATCGTGGCTGGCGTAGGACTTGAACGCGATATGCGTGGTGGTGTCGACCACGCCGTCCACCTTGTCGATGCCCTCGGTGACCACGTCGGCGATGCGTTCGAAGTCGCGTACGCGCACGATCGCGATCAGGTCCACGTCGCCCGCGCAGGAGTACACCTCGGTGACGCCTTCGGTGTCGGCCAGTGCCTGCGCGGTCTCGGGGATGCGAGAGCTCTGCGCCTGGATCATCACGATCGCGGTAATCATGGGATCACTCTAGAACTTCCACGCCCGCGGTGGCAGCTTTGAACCGTCGCATCAGGTCGTAGCTCTTCACACCCGGTGCGGTTTCCAGCGAACTGGACACGTCGACGCCGTAGGGGTGGTGTCGGGCGATCACCGCGGCGACGTTGTCGGGGTCGAGGCCGCCTGCCAGCACGACTCGGCCCGGTTGGGCGCGCACCCAGTCGGGGAACTCCTCGAACACGCCGGAGCCCGCGCTGGCGTCGTAGAAGAAGTACTGACTGGTCTGGTCGGGTTCGGGTGGGGTCGCGGAGCAGAAGGCCAGGTTCGGCAGGTCGGCCCACTGGTAGAGCTGGACGACGTCGAAGGCATCGGCGACATCCGCGACTTCTCTTGCTTCCAGTGCGACGGCGAAGGTGGTGATGCGGCCGCGGGCGTAGTCGGCCAGCGCGCGGGCCTGTTCGGGGGTGCGGTAGCGCTTGCTCTTGGTGGTGGTCATGACGCCGATCGCGGAGTACCCGAGCTCGACGGCCCAGTCGATCTGCTCCTCGGTGGTCAACCCGCACACCTTCACGAACATTCGCCGCTACTCCTTATCTCTGTGCCCGCCGCCCGCGGGTCGTGGTCCATGATCCAGGATCGCCCCTTCGGCCGACTCCAGCGGCTGCACCCGCCGAACTTCCACCCCTTGCATTTCTCACCGTTCGGCCAGGTATTGCTCTTCGGCACTC
This sequence comes from Nocardia sp. NPDC058640, assembly GCF_042716995.1. NCBI lineage: Bacteria > Bacillati > Actinomycetota > Actinomycetes > Mycobacteriales > Nocardiaceae > Nocardia > Nocardia sp. NPDC058640. The sequence goes on along the minus strand of NZ_JBHXRG010000006.1, from coordinate 134,760 downwards.
TTGGTGGTCGCGGCCGTGCGCGCGAGTTGCGCCCAGCCCATCCAGCGCGCGGCGCCGTGGAGGGGTTCGCAGTACCCGTCGCTGGTCCGCACGATCCGTGCACCGGGTTTGGCCAGCCACCGCGCGATGACGCCGACTTCCTCCGGCGGCGCACCACGCAGCGGCGGGACGTCGTGGTCGGGCTGCATAGATGCGAGGTCGCCTGCATCGGTGGGCAGATGGGTCCGGACTTCCGACCTATCACCCGTCTCGGGGATCACCGTTTCGGCGGCGGCCACGATCTGGTCGACCAGCGCCATCGGTGGGGTGCCGCGGGCGGCGGTGCCCGCGGAGGCGAGGCGGCCGTAGCGGATGACGGAGAATTCCCAGCCGCCCGCACCGTCGGGCAGCGCGATGATCAGCTCCGCCAGGCGAGCCAGCGCGGCCAGTCGCTGGGTGCGGTGCAGTCGGGTGACCACAGTGGCGGTGCGATCGCGAAGCCGGGCGGCTGCCTCGAAATGCTGTGCGGCGGAATAGGTTTCGATGCGATCGATCATGGATCGAAGCAGAGCGTCGGAACGCCCGGTGAACAGATCGCGGACCGCGTCGACGGCGGGTGCATACCTGACCGCGTCGAGATCACCGTCCTGGCGCGCGGCGGAGCACCCACCGACGACCGCGGGCGGACAGGTGTGTTTCGCCGCACGCGACAGCCGAGTCGCGCACGTCCGCATCCCCGCGAACTCTGCGATGATCAACCCCACCTCCACGGCATCGGCACGAGAAGTGAACGGCCCCACCGCCGTTCGAGTCGGCGTGCGCACCGCGATCAATCGAGGGAACGCCTCGTCGCTGAGCGTGAGCCACCATCCCCGCTTCGGGAACTTCGACCGACGGTTGTACGGCGGCGCGTGCGCGGCCAGCAACCGCAACTCCCGCACCCCCGCCTCGAGCCCGTGCGCGCACACCACGTGATCGACCCGAGTCGCCAGCGCCACCATCTCTTTCATCCGGCCGCGAGTCTCCGAACCGGTGAAGTAATTGCGCACGCGCCGACGCAGATTTACCGCGGTCCCTATATAGAGGACTTCATCCGACGGTCCACGGAACAGATACACGCCCGGTGAGGCAGGCAGATCGGTCGCGAAAGTGCGCTTGGCGCGCTGGGTTCCGGTGACGCCGGGCAGATAGTCCAGCAGTTCGGTCAGGCTGTGCACGCCCTGATTGCCGACGCGTGCGATCAGCGCGTGCAACACGTCGACGGTGGCGCGGGCGTCATCGAGCGCGCGGTGCGTCGGCGTGACCGACGCACCGAGAATCCGGGCCAGCACCCCGAGCTTCGCCGACGGCGCCTCATCGCGCGTGAGCACCCGCCGCGCCAACTTCACCGTGCACAGCACCTGCGGGTTGGGCCAGGCGATGTCCTGCCGTGCCGCGGCGGCTTTGAGAAAGGCGGTATCGAAGCGCGCGTTGTGCGCCACCAGCACCGCCCCCGCCGCGAACTCCATGAACCCCGGCAGCACCTCCGCGATCCGCGGCGCCCCATAAACCATCGCGGTGGTGATCCCGGTGATCTGCACGATCGCGGGCGGTATCGCGTACCCCGGATTCACCAACGTCGCGAACTCCCCCAACACCTCTCCCCCACGCACCTTCACCGCCCCGATCTCGGTGATCGCATCCCGATCAGCGCTGGTCCCGGTCGTTTCCAGGTCGACAACGACGAAAGTGGTGGCATACAGCGGCGTATCGAGCTCATCGAAGGCCAGCTGCCGCGCGGCGGCTGGGAGCGGAACGGGATCGGGCACGGCGAGCAGCGTAGGGCGGGGGTCCGACAGACTCGCCGCGTCCGAGCGGTTCACCCCTCCGACGATCGATGTCAGCGCCGTCCGTCGAACCGACGGCAGGTCGGCGATCAGCCGCCCGGCGACGTCCATCGCGGTGCGCCCGTCGGCGCCACTGTTATCGGCGCGCGCAGATCACCGGGCACGAATGTCTCGGAATGTCGAGGCTGCGACGGCGGCGCGAAAAGTGGAGAGTTCACCAGCTTCGCCAAGAACAACATGGCCAGGACGATCACGGCACCGACAACCCCGACCATTCTGAATGCCGCGCGCACCTTCGACTGGACGGGCTCCTGTGAGCGCCGCGCCGGTCGACCAGGGTGCCGCACCGGATCCGTCCCGGCCGCAGGAGCTGGTGCTCGTGCGGGCGAGCCGCCGTCAGCAGGCGAAGAGCTCGCTGAGTCGAACGCATCGGCAGGCTGGTCGTTGCCCGACCTCGCGGCCGCGATCCACGCCAGCAGATCACGCACGCGAGACCCGAAGCCCGGGTCGATCTCGGCAGCTCGCCGCAACCACAGGTCCGCTCGAGCCAACTCGCCTCGGTGCGCTGCGTCGTAGCCGAGCAGAAACAGCGCTTCGGCATCATCGGGATCCAGTTGCAGCGCGCGGTTGATCGCCTGCCGCCCAGCCTCACAGAAGTCGGGCTCTTGCCCGTCCCAGAGGATCTGTCCCCGCAAGCGATGGAGGTCGGCGTTGTCGGGTTCGAGTTCGAGCGCGGTCTCGATCGCCGCTATCGCACCGGGCTTGTCGCGATGCCGGACCGCCAATGCCAGCGCCCGATATGCCCCCACGCGTGTCGGATCCAGCTCGAGGCAGCGACGCGCTGCCACGATCGCCGCTTCCTCGTGCTGGACCGCGCGGGGGTCATCACCGGCACGCTCGGCCGAGACGCCCTCGACGATCGCGACGACCTCCCAGGGGACCGCGAAGTCCGGCCGCAGCCGGATGGCGTCCCGTGCCACCTCGGTGGCACGGGAATATTCGCCGGTCTGCATCAAGGTCACGGCCAGCATGGCGACTGCCACGACGTTGTCGGGCTCGGCGGCGACCACCTGCGCGAACTTCTCTCGGGCGGCCTCGTGACGCCCGAGTTTTTCCAAGACCATCGCCCGGTCGAACTCCACCGATGTCATCGACGTCCCTTCAGATACCGCGCCAGCTCGTCATAGCTGCCGTCACCGTTGGCGAATTCGACCACATTGCGGGCAGATTCGAACCACGCCCCCGTGCTCGCCCGGATCTGAGCCAACGCCGCTTGCACGTCCGGCATGCCGATCGGGCGCACCTCACCGGTGCGCATCGAGTCGGCCATCGCGAGTTGGGTGGCCGAGGTGCAGACGTGGGCGAGGTCGGCGCCGGAGAGGCCGTCGGTGTGGGTGGCGAGGGCGTTGAGGTCGATGCCTGCCACGGGGCGCTCGCGCAGGTGGTAGTGCAGGATCGATTTTCGGGCGGCGAGGTCGGGGAGGCCGACGAAGATCATCCGGTCGAAGCGGCCGGGTCGGCGCAGGGCGACGTCGACGTCCCAGGGGTGGTTGGTGGCACCGAGCACGAACACGCCGTCGTTGCTGTGGGTGGCCGAGTCCATTTCGGTGAGCAGCTGGTTCACGACCGTGCGCATGCCCGAGGACGCGTGCATCTGACTGCGTTTGTGGCCGAGTGCGTCGACCTCGTCGAGGAACAGCACGCAGGGGGCGTTGCGCCGGGCCAGCTCGAAGACGCTGTGCAGGTTGCGTTCGCTGGCACCGATGTAGATGTCGAGAATGTCGGCGATCTCGATCGGGTAGAAGTTGGCCCCGAGCTCACCGGCCACCGCCGAGGCGATGAACGTCTTGCCGCAACCGGGCGGGCCGTAGAGAAGAAGGCCGCCGCGCGCCGACGTGCCGAAGGCCTTGGCCAGTTCGGGATTGCGCAGCGGGCCGAGCAGCGTGAGGTCGAGTTGCCGCTTGACCTCGGCCATGCCGCCGACATCGGCCAGTCGCAGGGCGGGGCGTTCGACGGTGGCGGCGTCGTCCTCGGTGACGAAGTCGGTGGGCACGCCGTGCACGAACGCCGGTTCGATGATGTCGCCGACTTCGTGTTCGGCGGCGGCCCAGTCGAAGCCCGACGGTGCCGCGGCGGCGGTTTCCTGAGCGGGAGAAGCGCCGGACAGCGCCGTCGTGCACCGCGTCATCAACCCCAGGACCTGCGCGTTTCCCGGATCATGGCCGAGCGCGACCCCACAGTGTGCCAGTCCATCGGCATAACGCTGCCGCTCGATCAGCAGCTCGATGACACACACGCGCAGCGCGAGCACCTCCGGACTGCGATCCAGCATTGTCAGCATGTCGGTCAGAACCTGGTCGTCGGCCACCCGCGCCCCCTTCGAACTGCGAACATTCGGCCGTACCTTAACTGCCACAATGGTTTTCCGCCGAGGCGATGGGACCGGACCGGACCGCTGCGCGACGCGGGGCAACGGGGCTCGGGATCTTCTGTGCCGGGATTTCGGTGCGAGGGTTTCGTTCTGATCCGAACAAAATGCCCAAGATCAAACTCAAAAGTGACCGGGCTCACACATATTGGAAATTCACATGAATTCCTAAGATTCCAACGGGTAATCGGCCTTACCGGTCGGCGGGTGCCGGAGTCGGCGGCGCGCCGCCCGCGCGGTGAGCCACGCAACACACCCCGCGCGAGCGCTTGTTACGTACGCCACCTGCGCATTCACCGATTCCCTTCGGGAAAACGCCCGAGAAGACGGCGCCTCCGACGCGCCGCTAGCACCGAAAAATCTCGGCTGACGCGACCTGGCGTTATCGTTTCGTGATCGGGTGTGACCCAGCTCGCACCCATTCTTCGGCGATATCACCCAAAACGCCCTTTGGACCCATGTCCGACTTTACAAACCCCCGTGATGTCTTCGTAACCTTTTCGAGACCTCACGGAGTCCCGCCGACCGGAAACGGCTAGCGAGACGAAGCCCGCCGCGTCATACGGATGCGTCGTCGTGGGGCAGATTGGAAGTTCCGCATCATGGCGAACAACACCGTCAAGCGTCAGGCGCAGCGTGCCGTTGCCGTCGGAGCCGTCGGCGCTGCCACCATCGGCGCGTTCCTCCTGCCGATCGCCCCGGCATCGGCGACGCCGGTGACCGTGCCCGGCATCGGCACCTTCGAGGTTCCCAACGAGATCCCCCTGCCCCAGGGTGTGCCCGGCATCGAGATCCCGGCCGCACCGCCGGTGTTCACCGCACCGCGCGCCACCGCCGCCGACATCGCCGTCGACGCCGCGCTGAGCAAGATCGGCTCCCCCTACGTCTACGGCGCCGCGGGCCCCAACGCCTTCGACTGCTCGGGTCTGGTCCAGTGGGCCTACGCCCAGGCAGGCGTCGACATTCCGCGCACCAGCGGTGCCCAGCTGGGTGCGGGCACCCCGGTGTCGATCGACGCCCTGCAGCCCGGCGACATGGTGTCGTTCTACGGTGGCGGCCACTCCGGCCTGTACACCGGCGACGGCAACGTCGTGCACGCCTCCACCGCGGGCACCCCGGTCCAGATCGCCTCGGTGTCGTCGATGCCGTTCGCGGGCGCTCGCCGCTTCTGAGTCGACGCGGGGTACGGTGCGTCGTTCACGGGGAAGGGCGCACCGTCACCGCCGGTTCAGCGGAAGTCCAGCCTCGCTGGACACGGGCGCATACTGTTCCGTAACCTGATCGAGACCTTCTCGGCTGACGGGAAGTTCGCGCTGCGGTATGCGCTGGAATCGGCGACAACGAGAGAACGGGGCACGGGGCACTGTGACTGCACACCACCGGAACTCACGCGTCACGCGTGGTCTGGCCGGGACCCTGTCCGCCGCGATCCTGGTGTGCGCGATCTACTCCGCGGGCCCCTCGGTCGCCGACCCGGTCGCCCTGCCCACCACCGCCACGGACGCGATCACCGCGATGGTTGACCTGTCGCACCGGTCCGAGCAGCTCAATCAGCAAGCGCTGAACGCCCAGATCGATCTCGACGCGAAGCTGGCGACGCAGCGCGTGGCCGACGACAAGGTCGCCGCCACCACCGCGGTCGTGGAGGCCGCCCGCGCCGAAGTGCGCAAGTTCCAGCCGATGATCGACCGCACCGCCGTGGCCGCCTATACCGGCGTGCGCACCAACAGCATGTTCGCGGTGCTGTCCAGCGGTTCGCCGCAGCAACTGCTGGACAAGATGTCCACCCTGGATGTGCTGGGCCAGCAGACCGCCGACACCGTGCGCCAGTTCAAGCTGGCCGCCGACGCCGCCACCGCCGCGGACACCGTCGCCCGCGCCGCCGCCGACACCGCGCACGCCGCGACCGCCGCCGCCGATGCCGTGCGCATCGACGTCGACCGCAAACGCCAGGAGCTGGCCACCTCCACGACCCAGGTGGTCGAAGCGTGGAGCCAGCTGTCCGCGCGCGACAAGTCCGCGCTGGCCGGTTCGCCGTTCCCGCCCGGTTTCGACCGTGATTCGCTGCTGGCCGGGCTGGTCCCCGGCAGCGGCACCAGCGCGTTGGCCGCCGCGTTGACCCGCGTGGGCGATCCGTATGTGTGGGGTGCCACCGGCCCCGATCAGTTCGACTGCTCCGGTTTGGTGCAGTGGGCGTTCAAACAGGTCGGAAAGAGTGTGCCGCGCACCAGTTCTCAGCAGGCCAGCTATGGCACGCCGGTGTCCAAGGACGAGCTGCTGCCCGGTGACGTGATCCTGTTCTATCCCGACATCACCCACGTGGGTATCTACGCGGGCAACGGAATGATGGTGCACGCCTCCACCTTTGGTGTGCCGGTGGCTGTCGCGCCGATCAACACCACCCCGTACCACTCGGCCCGGCGATACTGAGCGGCACCGGTGACCGATCCGTTCCCTCGCCCCGGCCTGCGTTCGTGGTTGTCGTCGAACGGCAGACTCGAATTCTGCATCACCCTCGCCTCGGTCACCCTGTTGACCGGGGCGTGCGTGGCCCTGATCCTGGTGCCGCGCAACGCGGGTCCGCTGCAGCTGGCCACCGATGAGGCCGAGGTGCTGGGCACGTCGACCGCGATCGACAATCCGCGCCTGAGCTCGGTGCGCCGCGACCTGCAGCCCTACGGCCCGATCCTGGTACGTGAAGTCGACGCCTCGCAGGCATTGCTGGTGGCGCATCCGAGCCATCGCGCCGACCTGGATGTGCTGGAACATCAACTGCCCCCGGCCATTTCGGATGTGAGCCAGGTGTGGGGCACCGACTGGAACCGCGCGCCGGTGGTGGTCGTGGCGGGCAGCCCGGCCGAGTTCACCGCGCTGACCAGGTCCGCGGGCACCACCGCCGCCGACGTGGCCGCGGTGTCGCTGACCGGGTCCTACACACCAGGCACGCAACCCACCGACCAGCGCGTGGTGTTCAACCCCGACGCGCGCCGCCGAGTCGGCAACGAAGGTCTGGCCACGCTGTTGCGTCACGAGCTCACCCACGTCGCGACCAGGGCCGATACCGCCGACGGCGCGCCGCTGTGGATCCTCGAGGGTTTCGCCGAGTACGTGGCCCAGCGCACCCAGGGCAGCACTTTCTCTCAGATCGCGCCCACCCTGACCACCCGGTTACGCGCGGGCACGCTGCCCACCGACTTCGTCGTCGACGCCGATTTCACCGGTGTCGACGCGGCCTACGCGTACGAAAGTGCTTGGAGCGCTTGCGCATACCTGGCCGACCGGTACGGCACCGCCACGCTCACCGCGCTGTACAAGCAGCTCGCGACCGGCCCCAAGTCCCCCGCGGCGCAAGATGCCGTGTTCACCGATGTCCTGCGCGCCTCGCGCGCGGAGTTGCTCGACGGGTGGCGTGCCTGGTTGCGCGGCCACGCCGTCTGACCGGTTAGGTTGTTCTCTTATGGCTCGAACTCTGCTGGTCACCAACGATTTCCCGCCGCGGCCGGGCGGAATCCAGTCCTATCTGCAGGCGCTGTCGCATCAGCTGCCGCCCGAGGATCTCGTCGTGTACGCGCCGCGCTGGCGTGGTGACAGCCACGAGAAGTTCGACGCCGCGCAGAAGTTCCAGGTCGTGCGTCACCCGTCCACGCTGATGCTGCCCACCCCCGCGGTGATCAAGCAGGCCGGCGCGCTGCTGCGCGAACATCAGTGCGACACCGTGTGGTTCGGTGCGGCCGCACCGCTGGCGGCGATGTCGCCGATGCTGCGCCGCGCCGGTGCGCAGCGCATTCTGGCCAGCACGCACGGGCACGAGGTCGGCTGGTCGATGCTGCCGGGTTCGCGCCAGGTGTTGCGGTCGATCGGCGAGCACACCGACGTGATCACCTACGTCAGCAAGTACACGCGCGGGCGTTTCGCGTCGGCGTTCGGCCCGCACGCGGCCCTGGAACACCTGCCGCCCGGCGTCGACCCCAGCGAATTCCGGCCCGATCCCGCCGCCCGCGAGGAGTTGCGGGCCCGCTATGGGCTCGGCGACCGGCCGACGGTGCTGTGCCTGTCGCGGCTGGTCCCGCGCAAGGGCCAGGACATGCTGATCGTGGCGATGAACGAGATCCGCGAGCGGGTGGACGGCGCGGTGCTGGTGATCGCGGGCGGCGGCCCGTACGAGCCGCGGCTGCGCGCGTTGTCCGAGGCGCTGGGCGTGCAGGACAGTGTGGTGTTCACGGGCAGGGTGCCTTCGGGCGAGCTGGCCGCGCACCACACCCTCGCCGACGTGTTCGCGATGCCGTGCCGCACGCGCGGGGCCGGCCTGGACGTCGAGGGCCTTGGCATCGTGTTCCTCGAGGCGTCGGCCACCGGTGTGCCCGTGGTCGCCGGTGATTCCGGTGGCGCCCCCGAAACCGTGCGCGAGGGCGAGACCGGGCTGGTCGTGCACGGCCGGTCGGTGTCGCAGATCAGCGACGCCATCGTCGAACTGCTCACCGATCGCGACAAGGCCGCCGCGATGGGTGCCGCGGGTCGCGCGTGGGTGGAACAGAACTGGCATTGGGATCGGCAGGGTGCCCGCTTGCGGGAACTGCTGCGGTGACACCCCGGCCGGTCGCGGGTGTGGCGTCTACTACGCTGCACCAGGTGAGCAGTATCCAGGTCGCCGATCAGACTTTCCTCGCCGCCCCCGGCACCGCGGTCGCCCCGGTGCTGTGCGCCCCGAACAACTGGCAGCGCTGGTGGCCCGACCTGCGCCTGGACGTGCGCGAGGACCGCGCCGACAAAGGCATCCGCTGGACCGTGGCGGGCGCGCTGACCGGCACCATGGAGGTCTGGCTGGAAGCCGTCCCCGACGGCGTGATCCTGCACTACTTTCTGCACGCCGAACCCACCGCCGCGGAGTCGAAGTCGGCCCGCACCCTGGCCGCCGCCAACCGCTCCCGCCGAGTAGCGGGCCGCAACATGGCCTTCGAACTCAAAGCCCGCCTCGAAGCAGGCCGCCCCGCAGGTGTCGCCCCCGCAGTCGCAGCACTCCACTGATTCAGAGAATAGGGATTCGTTGTTATGGCTGACAGGACTCAACGCTCGATCCTCATCGACGCACCTTCACGGGAAGTGATGGCCGTCATCGCGGATCTGGAGTCCTACCCCGAGTGGGTGGCCGCCGCGAAGTCTGTCGAGGTCCTCGACCGTGACGCGCAGGGCCGCGCCGCCAAGGCCCGTTTCGTGCTGGACGCGGGCGTGGTCAAGGACACCTACGTGCTGTCGTACACCTGGCGCGCGGACGGCATGGCGGTGAGCTGGGAACTGCTCACCGGCGACCTGCAGAAGGCCCAGGACGGCAGCTACGAACTGTTCGATCGACCCGGCGGCACCGAGGTGGTCTACGAACTCACCGTCGACCTGAACATCCCGATGATCGGCATGTTCAAGCGCAAGGCCGAGAAGGTCATCACCGATACCGCGTTGAACGAACTGAAGAAGCGGGTCGAAGGCTGAACGCCCCGGGCGGAACCCGCGTCGAATTGTTCGTCGGCAAGGGCGGTGTCGGGAAGACCACGCTGGCCTGCGCGACGAGCATGACCTATGCCCGCTCCGGCCAGCGCGTGCTGATCGCGTCGCTGGACCAGGCGCATTCGCTGGGTGACGCACTGGGTTTCCGTATCGCCCACGACCCCGGCACGGTCGCGGGCGTGGTCGGGGTCGCGCCCGGCATCGAAGCGATCGAGATCGACTCACTCGCCCTGCTGGAAGACCGTTTCCGCGATGTGGTGGCAATGCTGGCCAAGGGCGGCAACCACGACCACGGCATCGACCTGGCCGCGCTGGACCCCGCCGAGCTGACCGGTCTGCCCGGCGTGCAGGAACTGTTGATGCTGGTCGAAATCGCCCAGTACGCCGAGGAAAACGACTGGGACGTCATCGTGGTGGACTGCCCGCCCTCGGCCGACATGCTGCGCATCGTCACCGCCCCCGACACGATGCTGAACTATCTGGAACGCCTGTGGCCCAAGCACGCCCGCACGATGAGCGCGATCAGCCTGGACCTGCGCAAAGCGGTCCTGGCGGCGGCGGTCGAACGGATCGTGGTCGCGGTGACGCAGGTGCGTGACCTGCTGGCCGACCGCACCCGCACCAGCGCCCGCCTGATCACCGGCCCCGAACAGGTCGCCGTCGCCGAGGCCCGCCGGGTCCGTTCCGCGGCCGCGCTGCTCGGCCTTCGGATGAACGCGGTGGTGGTGAACAAGGTGCTGGCCGCGGTGCCGCCGCCCGGCGACAACGCCCACCCGGCCGTGCACTGGTACCTCAATCGGCGCGCCGAACAGTTGGAAGTCGTTGCCCGGCTGCACGAACAACTCACCGACGTCCCGATCTTGATCGCGGCGCACGCGGGCGCCGAACCGGTGGGTGTGCATTCGCTGTCGGCGTTCTCCTTTTCGCTCGACACGCTGCCCGCCCAGCACGCTGCAGGTGCGGAAACCGGTGAACCGATGGTTCGATGGGAGTCCGGCTCCGGTGTCGACTCCGTGTACGCGATGCGGATGCGGCTGCCGGTGGTCGATCCCGGCACCTTGCGGCTGGGCCGAGTGGAGGACGATCTGATCGTGGGAGCCGACGGGGTACGCACCCGCGTGCGCCTGGCACCGGTGCTGCGCCGCTGCACGGTGGCGGGCGCCGAACTCGATACCGGTCATCTCGTGGTCCGCTTCCGGCCCGATCCGCGGGTGTGGCCCGCCGATCCGAACTACACGAAGGCCACCGCAGATGAGCAGTGACTCCCAATCCGATCGCCGCGGGCCCAACCCCGACGGCTTCGCCGAGTTCACCGAGGAAATGCGGTTACTCGCCGAAGTCCTGCTGGCGCGCGTGGAACCGATGCTGCGCCGCACCGCCGCCGACGGCCAACCCGACCTGGGCGGCTGCGCCTGGTGCCCGGTCTGCGCCGCCGCCGCCCTGGTCCGCGGCGACCACCACGACGTCATCGCCGCCCTGGCCGAACACGGCACCTCCATGGTGACGGTGCTGCGCGAAGCCCTGGCCGGCATTCCGGTGGAACCGGTGTTGCCGCCGGAGTGGGCGGATCACGCTGCGGGACACCCTGATTCGAACCCAGCCGCACCGTTCGCCGCTACCGCCCAGGACGACCAGACCGCCTCGAACCGAGCACACCAGCACCACACCGCCGCGCCCACCGACGCCGCCGGTCACCCACGGTGGGCCACCGCCGACCATGCCCAGTCAGCACCCCCGCGCCCCCGCCGAGTAGACGGCCACGCCGCCCCCCGCCCGACCCGCGCACCCTCCACCCCGCACATCACTCCCGAGCCGACCGAAGCCGCCGACGATCGATCGACCCCCACCCGCGCGCCACGCTCGCAATATGTCGACATTCCGGTGACGATCCGGGGATGACGCAGCGGACCGACCCGGCCCACCTGCTCACCGTCGGCATCGATGTGGGTGGCACCAACATTCGCGCGTCGGTGGTCGACGCGCAGGGCGAGGTGCTCGACACCGTGCAGGCGCCCACCCCGCATTCGGCGCGCGCGCTCGAGGACGCGATCGACCGTTCGGTGCGCGAGCTGGCCCGACGGCATCCGATCGCGGCGGTGGGGCTGGCCGTGGCCGGGTTCATCTCCACCGATCAGTCCACGGTGCTGTTCGCCCCGCACCTGCCCTGGCAGAACGCCCCTGTCGCCCAACGTCTTTCCGCGCGTCTGGGCCTGCCGGTGATCCTGGAACACGACGCGAACGCCGCGGGCTGGGCCGAATACCGGTTCGGCGCCGCGGCGGGCGGGCACATCGTGATGCTCGTGGCGATCGGCACCGGCATCGGCGCCGCGCTGCTCATCGACGGCAAGCTGTACCGCGGCAGTCACGGCATCGCCCCCGAACTCGGCCACCTGCAGGTCGTGCCCGACGGCCGCGCCTGCCCGTGCGGCAAACACGGCTGCTGGGAGCGCTACTGCAGCGGAACGGCCTTGGCCGACACCGCCATCGAACTGCTGGCCACCGACCCCGTGCGGTCGGTGCTGGCCCGCGACGTGATCGCGGACCCCGGCTCCCTCACCGGCCGCCGAGTCGCGGGCGCCGCGCAAGACGGCGACCCCCTCGCGGTTCGCGTCATGGCCGACTTCGCCCGCTGGCTGGGTCTGGGCCTGGCGTTCGTCAGCGACCTGTTCGATCCCGATCTGATCGTGATCGCGGGAGGCGTGAGCAGTTCGGCCCCGCTGTTCCTCGACGAGGCCCGCGAGCACTACGCCGCCGCGGTCACCGGCGCGGGCCACCGCCCGCTGGCCCGCCTGCGCACCACCCAACTGGGCGAGGCCGCGGGCATGATCGGCGCGGCGGAATTGGCCAGGGCGGCGGTCGATGCCCTGGTGGCGGGTCGCGCGGGGAGATGAGCGTCACAGCCATGCGCGTCGGCTACCAGCCTGGGTTGGTTGTGACCTGTAACCACCGGTAAAGTCGGTATTCGACCAGGCACTACCCGTCATCCGGTCCCGGAGAAAGGACGCCATGTTCTACTGGCTACTCAAGTACGTTCTCGTGGGACCGTTCATGCACGTGTACAACCGGCCCGAGGTCGAAGGCGTCGAGAACATTCCGACCTCCGGCCCCGCGATCATGGCCGGCAATCACCTGTCTTTCTCCGACTGGCTGTTCGCCCCCCTGCTGAGCCCGCGCCGGATCAACTACCTGGCCAAGGCCGAGTACTTCACCACCCCCGGTTTCAAGGGCCGCCTGCAGAAGTTCTTCTTCAGCGGCACCGGCCAGTACCCGATCGACCGCAGCGGCGCCTCGGCTGCGGAGGACGCGCTCAACGCGGCCACCAAGCTCCTGGACGAGGGCCGCCTGGTCGGCCTGTACCCCGAGGGCACCCGCTCCCCCGACGGTCGCCTGTACAAGGGCAAGACCGGCATGGCGCGCCTGGCGCTGGAGACCGGCGTGCCGGTGATCCCGGTCGCGGTGATCGGCACCGACAAGGTGTCCCCGCCCGGACCGTTCAAGTGGCGTCGCCAGAAGGTCACCCTGAAATTCGGTGCGCCGCTTGACTTCTCGCGGTACGAAGGCATGAGCGGCAACCGTTTCGTCGAGCGTGCTGTCACCGACGAGGTGATGTACGAGCTGATGCGCCTGACCGGCCAGGAATACGTCGACGTGTACGCCCACAGCCTCAAGAAGGGCGTGGCCCCCACCGACCGTCAGCTCGACGCGACCCGCATCCCCGACACCGCCGCCAGCTGAAACCCGCTGTCCCCCTGAGATAAGTTGCCCGGACAGGCGCGCCCGCTGTTGGTAGCGTCTGCGGGCAGAGACCGACCGGTGGGTGGACAACCGGTCGGCGTCGGGGGACAGCGAGGGTCACATGGTCGGCGAATCCGAGGGCGGTCGGGTCATGCCGTTCGTTCGACGGTCTCGCGAGGGCAATCCGCCCACCGGCCGCGTTGTCCGCGGTGCTCGCCTGGCCGCTGTTCCGGTCGCGTACGCCGGTCGACGCCTGGCGGGCATCGGCAGACGCGTCGCGGGCCGCGACCCCGGCGAGGTGGACCGCGACATCCGCGTCCGCACCGCCGAACATCTGTTCCAGGTACTGGGCGAACTCAAAGGCTGCGTCGCGAAATTGGGCCAGTTCCTCGGCCTGCTCGAAATGGGCTTGGCCCCCGACCTCGCCGAACCGTTCCGCCAAGCCCTTGCCCGACTTCACGATTCGGTCCCGGCGATGCTGCCCGGCGCGGTCCACGCCGAACTGTCCACCCACCTCGGCCAGGACTGGCGCGCACTGTTCACCGAGTTCGACGACCGCGCCTGCGCCGCCGCCTCGGTCGGCCAGGTGCACCGCGCTCGCTGGCACGACGGCACCCAGGTCGCGGTCAAGATCATGTACCCCGGCGCCCGCGCGGCCGTCCTGGCCGACCTGCAAGCCCTACGCCGGGCCACTCCCCTGTTCACCGCACTGCTCCCCGGCGCTGACACCCGCCCGGTCGTCGAGGCCCTGTGCACCGAGATCCGCGACGAACTCGACTACGCCCGCGAGGCCGACAACCAGCGCGCCTTCGCCACCGCCTTCGCCGACGACCCCGAGATCGTGGTCGGCCGGGTGATCGCGCAACGCGGCGACATCCTGATCACCGAATGGCTCGACGGAATCCCCCTGTCCCAGTTGATCATCGGCGGCAACGCCGAAGAACTCGACCGCCTCGGCGTGCTGATTCTGCGGTTCCTGTTCTCGGCCCCCGCGCGCGCCGCCCTGGTCTACGGTGACCCCCACCCCGGCAATTTCCAACGCATGCCCGACGGCCGCCTCGGCGTGGTCGATTTCGGTGCCTGCACCCCGTGGCCGCCCGCGTTCCTGGACGTCGTCGGTGACGTAGGCGCCGCCGTCATCGCCGATTCCCCGGCCGACCTGGAAGCCGCCATGCGCCGCCACGGCTTCGTCGCCCCCGACCGCGACCTGGACATCGCCACCGTCGCACAGCGCTTACAACCGGTCCGCGAAGCCCTGCTGGCCACCACCTACCCGCTGTCGGCGGGTTGGCTGCGCGAACAGGTCCGCCTGATCACCGACCTGCGCCTGACCAATGTCCTGCGCCAACTGACCATGCCGCCCAGCCACACCCCCATCCTGCGTTCCTTCCTCGGCGGCGTAGCCATCCTGTGCCAACTGCACGCCACGGTCCCCCTGCGCGCCGAATGCACCCGCTGGTATCCCGAGACGGCCAAGGCCGCGGGCCTGTAGTTCGACGTTCACGCACTGTTGCCGCGCGCACGACCGCCCGTTCCCCTCGGTGGCGCACCGTAAGTCGTATGGCTGTCCCGAATTTCGCGATGTCTCGGCGCACGCTGCTGCGCGCAACCGCTCTCGGCGTGGTGACCACCCCCGCCCTCGTTGCCTGCGGCGACGACGGCCCCGGCCTGGTGCGGGCTCGTCCCACGCTGACTCACGGTGTGGCAGTGGGTGATCCGCGCAGCGACGGCGCGCTGATCTGGGCGCGCTCGGACAAGCCCGCGACACTGGTAGTGGAAACCTCGGCCACCGAAAAGTTCAGCGACGTCAAACGTTTCACCGGCCCGTTGCTCACCCCCGCCTCCGACGGCACGGGCCGCGTGCGCGTAAACGGTTTACCCGCAGGACAACTCGTGCACTACCGCGTGCGCCTCGATGGTGAAGACGGCGCGAGCTCGGAAACCCTCACCGGCGTGTTCCGCACCGCCCCGACGGCCCCTTCGGACATCTCGCTGCTGTGGTCCGGCGACGTCGCGGGCCAGGGTTTCGGCATCAACCCGGACCTGGGCGGCATGAAGGTGTTCTCCACCATGGCCGCCCGCGACCCGCACCTGTTCCTGCACTCCGGCGACTGCATCTACGCCGACAACGCTCTCAAAGAGACAGTCACCCTGCCGGACGGCCGGATCTGGAAAAACATCACCGCCGAGGCCAAGAACGCGCCCGCGGAGACCCTGGACCAGTTCCGCGGCAACTACGCCTACAACCTCAGCGACGACAATTACCGCCGCTTCAACGCCTCGGTCGCCCAGATCGTGCAGTGGGACGATCACGAGACCACCAACAACTGGTCCCCCGGCGGCACGGTGGCCGCGGACAAGAACTACGCCGAGCGCAGCATGGACACCCTCGCCGCGCGGTCCTGGCAGGCGTTCCACGAGTGGATGCCGTTGGAGCCCACAGAAGCTGCGGACGGACGCCTGTACCGCAAGATCTCGTACGGGCCGCTGCTAGACGTGTTCGTACTCGACATGCGCGCCTACAAGGACGCCAACACCGCCAACACCGGCCCCCAGGGGCAAACGATGGGCGCCGCCCAGACCAAGTGGCTCACCGACGGCCTGCGCGACTCCAAGGCCACCTGGAAGATCGTCGCCGCCGACCTGCCCCTGGGTGTGGTCGTCCCCGACGACAAGACCGCCTTCGAAGGCCCCGCCAACGCCGCCCCCGGCGCACCCTCGGGCCGCGAAACCGAGATCGCGCAGATCCTGTCGTCGATCAAGGCCAACAAGGTCAGCGACGTCGTCTGGCTCACCGCCGACGTGCACTACACCGCCGCGCACCACTACTCCCCCGCCCGCGCGGCCTTCACCGATTTCGACGAGTTCTGGGAGTTCGTCTCGGGCCCACTCAACGCGGGCGCGTTCGGCCCCAACCCCCTCGATCCCACCTTCGGACCCGAAGCGGCCTATGTCCACGCACCGCCGACGCCCAACACCTCCCCCATGGACCCGGAGTACCAACACTTCGGCGAAGTGAAAATCGACGGCCGCTCCGGAGAAATGACCGTCAACTTGTGCGATGCGACAGGAAAAGTCCTGTTCAGCAAGCTACTCGCGCCCACACGGAAATAGGTGGGAAGTACTGTGCGCAAGAACCGCGCGGCTATGGTTAGCTATGCGGTCATGGGCACGCCGCATACCGTTACCTCCGAAGAATATCTCCCCACCGACACCGCGGATGTCGTTCGCACCGTGCGGGATTCGCGCGATCGGTCGGAACGGTTGACGGTGCGCGGCGGTGAACAGACCGAAGAGTCCTTCGGCATGACCGACCAGCGCGGGGTGCTGTCGCTGCGCAAGATGAACTCGGTCCTCGACATCAACCTGGGCCGACGCACCGTGCGCGTGCAGGCGGGCGCGAAACTGTCCGAGATCGACCGACGCCTGGGCGCGCACGCGCTGGGTCTGCCCGTGGTCGGCGACCACCGCGACATCACCGCGGGCGGTTTCGCCTCCGTCGGCGGCGTGAGCACCGCCTCGCACCGCTACGGCATGTTCATCGACCAGATCGTCGACCTCGAGTACGTGGACCCCGACGGCCGCATCGGCACCTGCGGACGCGGCCACCACACCGAACGCTTCCATCGCATCCTGGGCGCGGGCGGGCGCGCGGGCATCATCACCGCCCTGACCCTGGACGTGGTCGACGTCGACAAAGACCACACCATGCTCACCACCGCCGCGGACCGGTTCCTGGACTTCGACTCCTTCGTCGAACACGCCACCACCGAGATCACCAACCCCGGCAGCGCCGCCCTGCAGGTCGGCCGCTGGGTCGACACGGCCCCGCTGAAGGTGGCACGTCCCGTGGGCACCGGCCAGGTGACCCTGGGCGCGGTCCGCTTCGGCCAGTGGTCGAGCCTGTACCCCACCGCCCCCACCCGCGGCCTGCGCGCCCGTCGTGAGGTCGGCACCCGCACCCGGAAGTCGTTGGGCGCCATCGCTTCCGCCGCCGGTGGTCGCGCCGGTATGCCCGTGCGCAACGCCGCCGCGGGCGCGCTGATGTTCGCGCCGAAGGTACTGACCATGCGCGACGCGGAGTACCTGGCCGACACCGTCATCAACTCCTCCGAGCGCGGCCCCGCCTACCGCGTCGGCGTGTTCGCCCCCCTGGCCAACTACGGTTCGGTGTTCTACGGCCTGCACGACCTGTTCTCGGCGCACCGCGAACGCTCGGGCTGCTTCACCGTCATCTCCGCGATGACCTACGGCGTGCGCTCGGAATACCTGCGCGCCGAAGCCGCCGCGCGCGGCCTCGCCCCCGCCGACTACGGCCTGATCACCTTCACCTGCCGCCTTCGCCCGTCGGCCCTGCCTTCGGAACAGCTGCGCGAGATCGTGTCCGGCATCGACGACATCTGCCGCTCGGAACAGGCGCTGCGCTACAGCGTGTAAGAGCAAGCCAATAAGGAAGGCCCCCACCGGATTCGGTGGGGGCCTTCCTTATCGCTTGTCGCTCAGTGCTTTTCAGCACCCAGGTAGTACTCGAACACCAGCCCGGCCGACGCGGCCAGCACCAGCACCACGCCCAGACCGATCAACCAGAACTGGAAGAACGCCAGGCCCAGCGCCGTCACCGCGCCCGCACCCGCGAGGGTGATGGGCCAGAAGCTACCGGGCGAGAAGAAGCCCAGTTCACCGGCGCCGTCGACGATCTCGGCCTCTTCGTAGTCCTCGGGCCGCAGGTCGATGCGACGCGCGACGAACCGGAAGTAGGTGCCGATGATCAGCGACAGGCCCGCGGTCAGCACGATCGCGGTGGTGCCTGCCCACTCGATACCGGTGCGCGACTGGGCGGTGAAGAACCCGTAGACGATGCCTACCAGGATGAAGAACGCCGTGAGCAGTTCGAAGATCCGCGCTTCGATCCTCATATCAGAATCCTCACTTGCTCTCGTTCACCGAAGCGCTCTTGGCATCGCGCTTGGTGTTGAAGGGGTACGTGGAGGTGGCCACCGGCGACTCGCCGATCGAGGCCAGGGCCTCACCGTTGGTCATGCCGGACTCACGTGCCTTGATGTACTGGGCGAACTTCTCCGGCGAGACCGCACGGACCTCGAAGTTCATCATCGAGTGGTACGTGCCGCACATTTCGGCGCAGCGCCCGACGAACGCGCCTTCCTTCTCGATCTTCGAGATCTGGAAGACGTTGTCGGAGTGGTTTTCCTTCGGGTTCGGCATCACGTCGCGCTTGAACAGGAACTCCGGCACCCAGAAGGCGTGGATCACGTCCGCGGCGGCGAGCTGGAACTCGATGCGCTTGCCGGTGGGCAGCACCAGCACCGGAATCTCTTCGCTGGAGCCGAACGTCTCGACCTTGTCGTAGTGCAGGTACGAGAGGATGTCGTTGGCCGGCTTGCCGTGCAACGGACCCGGCTGCGGGTGACCCTTGTCGTTCTTCAGCTCACGGTATTCGGCGAGCTGCTCTTCGTTCAGCAGCTCTTTCTCGGTGTCGATGCCGTTCCAGGTGAGACCGCCCACGTTGTTGACGTTGCGGTAGCCGAACTTCCAGTTCCACTGGAAGGCGGTCACGTCGACGGTGACATCGGGGTTGTCGGTCTTCTCGTGCACGTAGTTCTGCACGACCACGGTGAAGTAGAACAGCACCGCGATGATCACGAACGGAATCGCCGTGTAGGTCAATTCCATCGACACGTTGTAGCCGGTCTGCCGCGGGAACTCCGGGGAGTTCTTGCGCTTGCGGTGGAAGATGACCGTCCAGAAGGTCAGGCCCCACACCAGCACGCCCATCACGAGCGCGGCCAGCACCGACCAGGTCCACAGCTCACGCATCCGGGCCGCCTCGGGGGTGATACCCGATGGCCAGCCGAACCGCAGCCAAACATTGTCGATCGAGCAGCCCGAGACGAGCACCGCGGTGATCCCCAAGGACACCGCCAGCCCAGCCCGCCGAAGGATCCGGCCCTGCCGACCCGCTACGGGTCGTGCCCCGATCTCTTCGCTCGCCTTGTGCGCCACGCTCACGCCTTCCTGGTCGCCACACATTCGGAACACACTGCGCCGGTCCGGGCGGCGATTCGCCCGTTCCGACACCTCTTCAAAGCAATTTCAGGTCGCCTCGAGTATTGCCGCTGTGACGCACGCACACCTGAGAAGGACCTGAGTACTACGCAGCGTAGACCAAAGCGGGCACTGTCTTGTCGCGGGGTCACTTTCGACACTCCGCCGTGACCGCGTCCGCCATCGCGACCTGCGGTTTGCCCCCGATCTGTCGCGCGCGCACCGCACGTGACCGGGCGCACGCGGCGTGTCGGGCAGGTGTGCGGCATACTCGGACACAGCGTTTCGGCCCATTCTGTGGCCACTCATCATCGAACGAGAGAAGGTTGCCGACACCGTGTGCGGACTGCTCGGATTCCTGACAGCTGATACGGCGACGACCGAGGTGGTCGATCAGGTGTACGACGCGCTGCACTGCCAGCGGCACCGTGGCCCCGACGAGAAGGGCACCTGGCACGACGAGCACATGATCTTCGGGTTCAACCGCCTGTCGATCATCGATATCGAACACTCGCACCAGCCGCTGCGCTGGGGCCCCGCGGACAACCCGCAGCGGTACGCGATGACGTTCAACGGCGAGATCTACAACTATCTCGAACTGCGTGAGCAGTTGGCCGCCGAGCACGCGTCGCAGTTCCCCGACGGCCAGATGTTCGCCACCGAAGGTGACGGCGAGGCCATCGTGGCGGCGTTCCATTACTGGGGCCCGGAATCGGTGCGGAAGTTGCGCGGCATGTTCGCGTTCGCGATCTGGGATACCGAGACGTCGCAGCTGTTCCTGGCGCGCGATCCGTTCGGCATCAAGCCGCTGTTCATCGCGACCGGCCCCGGTGGCACCGCGTTCGCCAGCGAGAAGAAGAGCCTGCTGGATCTGCTGGGCCCGCTCGGGGTGTCCGACGAGCTGGATCCGCGCGCGCTCGAGCACTACACGGTGCTGCAGTACGTGCCGGAGCCGGAATCCCTGCACAAGAGCATCCGCCGCCTGGAATCGGGCACTTACGCCACGGTCGGCGTCGGCCAGGAGCCGGTGGCCACCCGCTACTTCCGCCCCGACTTCCGGGTTCGCCCGTTCACCGAGGGTTCGGAGAAGGCCCGCTACGCCGAGATCGCCGCGGCGCTGGAAGACTCGGTCGCCAAGCACATGCGCGCCGATGTGACCGTGGGTTCCTTCCTGTCCGGCGGCATCGACTCCACCGCCATCGCGGCGTTGGCCATGCGCCACAACCCGAAGCTGATCACCTTCACCACCGGGTTCGAGCGCGAGGGCTACTCCGAGGTCGACGTGGCCGCCGAGAGCGCCGCGCTGATCGGCGCCCGGCACATCGTCAAGGTGGTCTCCCCCGCCGAGTTCGCCGCCGCGATCCCCGAAATCGTCTGGTACCTCGACGATCCCGTCGCCGACCCAGCCCTGGTCCCGCTGTACTTCGTGGCCAAGGAAGCCCGCAAGCACGTCAAGGTGGTGCTGTCGGGCGAGGGCGCCGACGAGCTGTTCGGCGGCTACACCATCTACAAGGAACCGTTGTCGCTCAAGCCTTTCGAGTACCTGCCCGCCGGTGCGCGCAAGCTGCTCGGCAGGCTCGGCGACAAGATGCCCGACGGCAAGCGCGGCAAGTCCCTGCTGCAGCGTGGTTCACTGTCGCTGGAAGACCGCTACTACGGCAACGCCCGCAGCTTCAACGACGCCCAGTTGCGTTCGGTGCTGCGCGACTTCCGCCCCGAGTGGACCCACCAGGACGTCACCGCCCCCATCTACGCCCAGTCCACCGGCTGGGACCCGGTCGCCCGCATGCAACACCTGGACCTGTTCACCTGGCTGCGCGGCGACATCCTGGTCAAGGCCGACAAGATGACCATGGCCAACTCCCTGGAACTGCGTGTCCCGTTCCTCGACAACGAGGTCATGCGCGTAGCCGAAGGCATCCCCTTCGACCAGAAGATCACCAAGGAAACCTCCAAGTACGCGCTACGCCAGGCCCTGGACGGCATCGTCCCCGACCACGTCCTCAACCGCGCCAAGCTCGGCTTCCCGGTCCCCCTGCGCCACTGGCTGCGCGGCACCGAACTCTACGACTGGGCCGAAACCCAGATCGCCGAGTCCCAAACCGACCACCTCCTGAACAAGCCGGCCATCCTCCAAATGCTGCGCGACCACAAAGCCGGCGTCTCCGACCACAGCCGCCGCCTGTGGACCCTGCTGGTCTTCATGGTCTGGCACGGCATCTTCGTGGAGGACCGAATCAAGCCCGAAATCCAAGAACCGGTCTACCCGGTCTCCCTCTAAACGCGCGAAAACCCCCCAGGACCGAAAACCCAGGGGGGACTTCAAGATCACCACGCTGTGGTGGCGGAGGCCTCTCGGGCGATGCCGCCACCACAGCGTGGTGATCATTGGTCCAGTTAGAGCAGGCGGGCCAGCTCGTCGGCGGCTTCGGGGCCGTAGGCCTTGGTGAGGCGTTCGAGGGCGTCTTCGGTGGACAGGGTCCATTCCTGGGTGCCGGTGGTTTCCAGGATCAGCACCGCGATCAGGGAACCCAGTTGGGCGGCGCGTTCCAGGGACAGGCCGGCGCGGTGGGCGGTGAGGAAGCCGGCGCGGAAGCCGTCGCCGACGCCGGTGGGGTCGATCTTGGCGACCTCGGGGACCACGGTGACGCGGACCTCGGTGCCGTCGGTGTCGACCACGAGCACGCCTTCGGAGCCCAGCGTGGTGACCCGGATGCCGACCTTGGCGGTGATCTCCGCTTCGCTCATGCCGGTCTTCTGCTGCAGCAGCGCCCACTCGTACTTGTTGGTGAACAGGTAGGCCGCGCCGTCGACCAGCTCGGTCGCCTGCTCACCGTCCAGGCGCGCCAGCTGCTGCGAGGGGTCCGCGGCGTACGCGATGCCTTGCGCCTTGGCCTGGCGGGTGTGCGCGACCATGGCCTCGGGGTCGTTGGCGCCGACCAGCACCAGGTCGATGTCGTGTTCGGCGGCGATCGCGGCGATGTCGATATCGCGCGCCTCGCTCATCGCACCGGGATAGAACGACGCGATCTGCGCCATCGTCTCATCGGTGGTGCACACGAAACGCGCGGTGTGCGCCTTCTCGGAGACATGCACGGCCGAGCAGTCGACGCCGCTGCTTTCCAGCCACTGCCGGTAATCGGCGAAATCGGCACCGACGGCGCCCACGAGCACCGGCCGCTGCTTGAGCAGACCCATCGCGTAAGCGATGTTGCCCGCCACTCCGCCGCGGCGGATCTGCAGGTCGTCGACGAGGAAGCTCAGGGACACATGGTCGAGTTGATCGGCGAGCAGCGCATCGGCGAACCGGCCGGGAAAACGCATGAGGTGGTCGGTGGCGATGGATGCGGACACGGCAACAGGCACGAGGCAGGGCCCCTTCGACGCTAGAGGTAGGAAAACAGAGAAGTCCGGGATCACCGAGATCCCGGACTTCAACGGTAGCAAGCGCTACCGCCTGTGGTTCACCTGTTCGCTACCTCGCCACGCAACGACAACGATCCCGGGCGTGGCCTGGTGGGTGCCGCTGACTCGCGGCACCGAGCATCAGTTGAACGAGTCGCCGCAGGCGCAGCTACCCGTGGCCTGCGGGTTGTCGATGGTGAAGCCCTGCTTCTCGATGGTGTCGACGAAGTCGATCGAGGCGCCGTCGATGTACGGGGCGCTCATGCGGTCGACAGCCAGCTTCACGCCGGAGAACTCCACGACGATGTCACCGTCGAGGATGCGATCGTCGAAGAACAGCTGGTAGCGAAGGCCGGCACAGCCACCGGGCTGAACGGCGATCCGCAGGGCGAGGTCGTCGCGACCCTCCTGATCCAGCAGCGCCTTCGCCTTGATGGCGGCAGCGTCGGTCAGCGTCGCACCGTGGGTCTCGGTGGCGGTCTCGTTCTGCACAGTCATGGACACTCCTAGTTCGACTCAGCCCGTCAACGGACCTGCGGTGCACAGCGCACGACGTATTCCAACGCTGTCGCAGCTACTACTTATTCCTATTTTGCCACCCTCGGCGCAGCCAGTAGACGCCACCTGGGTGCTGATGGCCACACTACGCCCCGAACGGGTGTGATCGCGGCCTCAGCCCGACGATCGATGAGACCGGGCCCACCGCTGAGCGGACCGCATTTCCCGATGATCGGCCCCATCGAATAGCCTGGTGAACGTGAAATTGTTCCGTCGCGACGAGTCCAGCACCATCGACGAGTCCGTCGACCCGTCGGTGCCCGGCTCCGAACAGGCCGCCGCCACCACCTCGTCGACCCCCGGTAAGGGCAGGCCGACTCCGAAAAGGCGTGAGGCCGAAGGCAAACGGCGCGGTCCGGTCGCGCCCGCCCCGCTCACCGCCAAGGAAGCCCGCGCCCGCCGCAAGACTGTCAAGGGCACCAAACAGGACCGCAAGGCCGCCGCGGCAGACCGTCGCGCCGCCGTGCAGGACCGTCGCGCGCGCATGCTCGCCGGTGAGGACAAGTACCTGCTGCCCCGCGATCAGGGCCCGGTGCGTGCGTACGTGCGCGACCTGGTCGACGCCCGCCGCAACCTGGTCGGCCTGTTCATGCCGATGGCGTTGGTGCTGATCCTGTCGATGTTCGTGGCCCCCGGCCTGCAGACGATCGTCACCCTGGCGATGCTGGTGATGATGGTCTTCATGATCATCGAGGGCTTCGTGCTGGGCAAGATCGTGAACAACCGGGTGATCGAACGTTTCCCCGACACCACCGATACCGGTTTCAAGCTGGGCTGGTACGCGTTCGTGCGCGCCTCCCAGATCCGCAAGATGCGCGCCCCGAAGCCCCGAGTAGGCCCCGGCGCCGCCGTCTAGTCCCTCCTTACAACGAATGCCGTTCCCTTCAGAAGGGGACGGCATTCGTGTTTTCCGGGTAGGTGCGGCACAGGCCGCCTTGTCAGATATGGCCGGGGCGGATGTAGCCGGAATGTCCTGCGATGGCCGCGAGTTCTACATTCATGCGCTGGGCGTCGCGATCGACGATTCCGGTGGAGCCTGCGGTGCCGCGACCGATCAGTACGGCGAGTCCGACGATGACGGTGAGGACGATCAGGAAAGTAAGCATGGCAGTAATTTTGCTCTCGCTGACATCCTGCCGAAAGTGGCTGTTCTGTCATTGTGCGTAAAGATTCAGCCAGCTATGCTTCAGGCATGCTGTCGAAGGTTTCCGTAGTCCTCAACGATCGACTCGCCATGTTCGAATTCGGTGTCGTCTGTGAGGTTTTCGGCCTGGACCGCACCGCCGACGGCCTGCCCGGCTTCGACTTCCGCGTCTGCGGCGCCGACCCCGGCAAGCCCCTACGCTCGACCACCCCCGGCATCACGGTCACCCCCGAGTTCGGCCTCGACCAACTCGCGGGCGCCGACCTGGTCGCCCTGCCCGCCGCCCCCATCGGCGAGTACGACGACCGGGTCGTGGAAGCCGTGCGCAACGCCTCCGACGCGGGCGCCACCATCCTCACCGTCTGCTCGGGCGCGTTCCTGGCCGGCGCGGCGGGCCTGCTCGACGGCCGCAAATGCACCACCCACTGGCGCTATGTCGACAAACTCGCGGGCATGTTCCCCGAAGCCACCGTCGACCCCGACGTCCTCTACGTCGACGCGGGCAACCTGATCACCAGCGCGGGCACCGCCGCGGGCATCGACGCCTGCCTGCACCTGGTCCGCCGCGAGATCGGCACCGCCGCCGCCAACGGCATCGCCCGCCGCATGGTCGTGCCCCCGCAACGCGACGGCGGCCAACGCCAATTCATCGAAAAGCCCGTGCCCGAATGCTGCTCGGTCGGCCTGTCCACCACCCTGACCTGGCTCACCGAAAACCTCGCCCACCCGCACACCGTCGACGAACTGGCCGCCCGCTCGAGCATGTCCACCCGCACCTTCGCCCGCCGCTTCGCCGCCGAAACCGGCACCACCCCGGTCAAATGGCTCACCACGCAACGCGTGCTGTTCGCCAAGCAGCTCCTGGAAGACACCGAGATGGGCCTGGAACGCATCGCCGACGAGTCCGGCTTCGGCTCCGGCGCGCTGCTGCGCCACCATTTCCAACGCCAGGTCGGCATCGCCCCCACCGAATACCGGCGCCGCTTCGGCTCAGCGTGTTGAACGGCCGGTGATGCGAAACCCGTCGCGGGCGTTGAGTGACATGAGCACGATATTGGTTGCGCCGGCGATCAATTCGATGGCCTGCACGCCGTAGAACAGCGGCCCGAACTCGTCGCGACCGGCGAGCACCGCCAGGATGATCGCCGAGGGAACCAGGACCAGCAGGCCGTTGCCCGCGATGAACGGCATGCGACGCTTCTTGGCAAGGATGGCGGGCAGCGTCGAGTCCCCCGCCAGGCGGAATCCGGTGCCGCCGGTGAGGGCGAGCGCGACTATCAGGATCGGCAACGCCCACGGAATGGCCTGTTTGACCGCGACGATCGCCTCCGTGGACCCACTGAGCTCACTGACCACCGTGGAGATCCAGAAGGTGGCAATGATGAGCAGTCCGACCGAACCCGCTATCGGATGGATGCGCGACATCATGGCGTGCCCCTTTCCGATGCCGCGCGAACGGCCTCGAGGTTGTCGATCGACTGTCGGGCCATCCGAAGGAACTCGTCGACGTCGGTAAACCCCGCTGTGGCAAGGTCATTCACGTCCTCGGCGGCCGAGGTGAGGGCGGTGCGTAGCGCGCGGGATCGGTCGGTGAGGTAGATCAACGCCCGCCTGCCGTCGCGCGGATCGGGAACGCGCGTGATGAGGCCGTCCCGCTCCATCCGTTTGAGCGTGTGCGCCATCGTCGACTGATCGATGCGCACCTTGTCGCACAGCGCCAGTTGTGAGATCCCCTCTTCCTCGTACAGCGCGAGCAGTTGCGCGAATTGCCCTGGTACTACACCGTATTCGGCGATGCGATCGCGCAACGCCTGTTCCATGAGCCGCGCGAGGTGGTTGATCACGTACCCCAGCGAGTTGCCGCGATCCATCAAAATCCGCTCCCCTCCATGACCTGATTATCCGCCGACTCCAGTTTACATGGCAAGCCATACACTTGCAGAATGTCGGCAAATCCGACCCCCAGGGGCGTTGTGAGGCACCACAGTCGGCTTGACGCAAGTCGCTGAAACTGATCAGCTTGCCGTGTGTTTCACGTTGGGTGGGGTAATTTTCGTCGGCTGAGCAAGGCTCTCACGATCGCTACGGCGGCCGTGGTCATGTCGACCGTGGGTACATCCGCGGCCAGTGCCGTGCCGTCGCCGGTATTGCGCACGCCCGCAGGCGGTTTCGAGGAACTGTGGGTGCCGTCGGGTATGGGCCCGATCAAGATTCAGGTGCAGTGGGCCTCGCGCGGTGGCAGCGCGGCACTGTATCTGCTCGACGGTTTGCGTGCGCCCCGCGATCACAGCCAGTGGACCACCGACACCGACGCGGTGCGCCAATTCGCCGGTGACAACGTCACTTTGGTGTTCCCGGTCGGCGGCCATTCCAGCTTCTACACCGACTGGTACCGACCCAGCAGCACCAACGGGCAGTCCACGCCCTACAAGTGGGAAACGTTCCTCACTCGTGAACTGCCCGATTTCCTTGCGGGATACGGCGTTTCACGCACGAACAACGGCGTGGTCGGTGTGTCGATGGGTGGTAGTGCCGCGCTGGCGTTGGCCGCGCACCATCGCGATCAGTTCCGGTTCGCCGGTTCGTTCTCCGGCTTCCTGAACCCGACCTACCCGATGTGGAACCAGGCCATGCGCGCGGCGATGCTCGACGAGGGCGGCTTCAATGTCGACGACATGTGGGGTCCCGCAGGCGATCCCGCGTGGGGCCGCAACGACGTGACCGTCCAGGCCGAGCGCCTGCGCGGCCTGCCGATGTACATCACGACCGGCAACGGCGTGCCCGGTCCGCTCGATCTGCCCGGTGGGGTCGGCAACACGATCAATGCCGCCGGGATCGAAGCGCTCGCGGTGATCGCGGCGAGCATCTTCCGCGACCGCGTCAACGCGCTCGGCATTCCCGCCCGCATGGACTTCACCAACGGCACCCACACCTGGCCGTACTGGCAGCAGTCGCTCACCAATGCCCGCCCGATGATCCTCGATGCCCTTGGCGCGCACTGATCTCGCAAGAACATGGGTAACTCACCAACCACCCCAAAACCGCAGTCCTACTAACCGCAGGCCCGGCACAACACCGTCCCACCGCCCTTCGACCGGCAGAATACGCGGAGAGGCGGAGGGGCGGCAGACAAGCTACCGTGCTCGAATGCCCGCCACCGCCAGGCCACCCCGGACCCTCGTGCTCGGAGGCGCCCGTTCGGGTAAATCCGCCTTCGCCGAGAACCTGCTGACCGACGCACCCACGGTCCGCTACCTGGCCACCGCCGTCCTCGACCCCACCGATCACGACTTCGCCGACCGCATCACCGTCCACCGCGACCGCCGCCCCGCGCACTGGACAACGGTCGAGAACACCGAGCCCGCAACAGTTCTCGCCACCGAAGCCCCCGCGACCCTGCTCGACGACATCGGCACCTGGCTCACCGCACGCCTGGACGCCCGCAACGCCTGGGACGCACCGCGCGGCACCGTCACCCCCGATTGCGACGAGCTCGTCGACGCCGTGCAGGCCTACGAACAGCGACTGGTGATCGTATCGCCCGAGGTCGGCATGGGTGTCATCCCGGCAACGCGCTCGGGCCGGTTGTTCCGCGACGAGATCGGCACCCTCAATCAGCGACTGGCGGCGGTCTGCGATCAGGCCTACCTCATCGTCGCCGGGCTGCCCGTTCGACTGAAATGAGCCGGGTCGGTCGCCGCCGCGCACCGTGATCCGGGCAAGATGGGCCCCGAACACACCACTTTCGAAAGGCTTGCCAGTGACGCACGGATTCGACCCGGTCGCGGCCCCGGACGCGCAGGTGCGCGCGGCGGCGCAGGTGCGCCAAACGCAGCTCACGAAACCGGCCGGATCGCTGGGACGGCTCGAGGAACTGGGCAACTGGGTCGCCGCCTGCCAGGGCGTGTGCCCGCCGAAGCAGTTCGACCGTGCCCGCGTGGTGCTGTTCGCCGGCGATCACGGTGTCGCCAAGCACGGGGTTTCGGCGTATCCGAGCGAGGTCACCGCACAGATGGTGGCCAATTTCCTGGCCGGTGGCGCCGCGGTGAACGCGCTGGCCGCCGTGGCGGGCGCGACCGTGCGCGTGGTCGATATCGCCGTCGACGGTGACACCGAAGCGTCGATCTCCCAGCACAAGGTGCGTCGCTCGAGCGGTTCCATCGACCGCGAGGACGCCCTGTCCGAAGACGAGGTCGCCGCCGCGTTGGCCGCGGGTCGCGCGATCGCCGACGAGGAAATCGACTCCGGCGCGGACCTGCTCATCGCCGGCGACATGGGCATCGGCAACACCACCCCCGCCACCGTGCTGATCGCCACCCTCACCGGTGTCGAACCCGTGGCTGCCGTAGGCCGTGGCACCGGCGTGGACGATCAGGGCTGGATTCGCAAGGTCGCCGCCATCCGCGACGGCATGCGCCGCGCGCGCCCCGTCGCCTCCGACCCGGTCGATCTGCTGCGTGTCGCCGCGGGCGCCGACTTCGCCGCCATGACCGGTTTCCTCGCCCAGGCCGCCGCGCGCCGCACCCCGGTGCTGTTGGACGGCGTCGTGGTCACCGCCGCGGCCCTGGTCGCCGAAGACCTCGCCGCGGGCGCGAAAGCCTGGTGGCTCCCCGCCCACCGCTCCACGGAACCGGCCCACGACCTGGCCTTGAAACACCTGCGCCTGACCCCGCTGATCGACCTCGAGATGCGCTTGGGCGAAGGTTCCGGCGCGCTCACGGCCCTGCCGATCCTGCGCGCGGCCGTGGCCACCCTGGCCGAAATGTCGACCTTCGCCGACGCGGGCGTGAGCACCGCCGCCGAGGAGACCGCCACCGTCGACCTCGCCAAGTGAACCTGCCACGTCCGAGCACAACGCCATGAACGCACTGCGGCTGGCCATCTCCTGGCTGACAGTCATCCCGGCTCCCGGCCCGTCCGAGGTCGACCGGCGTACCGCAGGCCACGCGATCACCCTGGCCCCGCTGGTCGGCCTCGCCCTCGGAGCATTCGCGGCGGCAGCCCTGTACCTGCTGGTCGCCGCAGGTTCAACCACCCTGCTCGCAGGTCTACTCACGGTCGGCCTGCTAGCCCTGCTCACCAGGGGTATGCACCTGGACGGCCTGGCCGACACCGTCGACGGACTCGGCAGCTACGGCCCACCCCAGCGCGCCCGCGAGATCATGAAGTCCGGCGGCGCGGGCCCCTTCGGCGTCGCAGCCCTCATCTTCGCCATCGCCATCCAATCCGTCGCGTTCGCGACCCTGGCCGAGCAAAATCGCTGGTTCGCGATCGCCCTCGCCGTCACCGCAGGCCGGGTCGCGGTGGTCCTGGCATGTCGAGGCTTCCCCGCCGCCCCCGACGCGGGCTTCGGTGCCTTGGTAGCGAACACCCAACCGCGCGCAGCCGTCCTGCTGTGGCCCGCCCTGGCCACCCTCGCCGCGGTCGCAGCCATCCCAGACAACCTCTGGCTCGGCCCGATCGTCATGCTCGCCACGCTCGCTGTGACCGTGTTCGTGACCCGTCACTGCGTCCGTCGTTTCGAGGGCCTGTCCGGAGATGTTCTCGGCGCGGTCCTGGAAATCGCGGCTTCTTGTGCCGCAGTGGGTTTCTCGCTGGCGGGATAATCAAACGGCCGGCGCCGACAAACTCGGACTGGTCACAAGACCAACAGGCCAGGTTTTGTGTGGTCCCACAGACCGTCCGGTCAACGGTACTCGGGTGCACCCCCAGCACACCGGTGGCAATACAGTGGACCGCATGTCATCCGAGCGCCTCTATTTCCGCCAGCTGCTGTCCGGCCGGGATTACGCCGTCGGCGATCCGATCGCCACGCAGATGCGCAACTTCGCGTATCTGATCGGCGACCGCGAGACCGGCGAGACCCTGCTGGTGGATCCCGCCTACGCGGCGGCCGACCTGGTCGACGTCGCGGCGGCCGACGGCATGCGCGTGTCCGGTGTGCTGGCCACCCACCACCACCCCGACCATGTCGGCGGCACCATGCTCGGTTTCACCCTCGGCGGCGTGGCCGAACTGCTCGAGAAGGCCGACGTGCCCGTGCACGTGAACAAGCACGAACTGGAGTGGGTCGCGCAGACCACCGGCATCGCCGACAGCGAGCTGACCGGCCACGACCACGGCGACAAGGTGAAGGTCGGCGCCTTCGACATCGAGTTACTGCACACCCCCGGCCACACCCCCGGCAGCCAGTGCTTCCTGTTCGACGGCCGCCTGATCTCCGGTGACACCCTGTTCGTCGACGGTTGCGGTCGCACCGATTTCCCCGGTGGCGACTCCGACGAGATGTACCGCAGCCTGCAGCAACTGGCCGCCCTGGACGGCAACCCCGTCGTCTACCCGGGCCACTGGTACTCCGAAGCACCCAGTGCCGCACTGGCTTCCGTGCGCGACAGCAACTACGTCCTTCGCCCGAAGTCGCTGGGCGAGTGGCAGGCATTGATGCCGGGCTGACAGCACGAGAGCGGGCCCCGCGAAGGGACCCGCTCTCCAATGCTGTTGTGGGACTTACAGAGTGCGCATCCACCCGTGCGTATCGGCGAACGTCCCGCGCTGAATCCCGGTCAACGTGTCACGCAACGCCATGGTCACCTCACCGGGTTCCCCACCGCCGATAGCGAATTCGCCCTCCGCGGACTTCACCCAGCCGACCGGCGTGATCACCGCGGCGGTCCCGCACGCGAAAACCTCACTGATCTCACCGGATTCGGCACCCTTGCGCCACTCCTCCACCGAAATCTTGCGCTCCTCAACGGGATACCCGGAATCCGCGGCCAGCGTGAGCAGCGAATCACGGGTGATACCGGGCAGCAGCGAACCGGACAGTTCCGGCGTCACCAGACGCGCGTCGGAACCGGTGCCGAACACGAAGAACAGGTTGTTGGTGCCCATCTCCTCGACATACCGGCGCTCGCAAGCGTCCAGCCACACCACCTGGTCGCAGCCTTCTTCGGTGGCCTGCGCCTGCGCCAGCAGCGACGACGCGTAGTTGCCCGCGACCTTCGCCTCACCGGTGCCGCCGGGTGCCGCGCGCACATATTCGGTCGACAGCCACACCCGCACCGGCTTCACACCGCGCGGGAAGTACGCGCCCGCGGGCGAGGCGAGCAGCAGGTACTTGTACGCCGACGCCGGCTTCACGCCGAGCCCCGCCTCGGTGGAGAACATGAACGGCCGCAGGTACAGCGAATCCTCGCCCCCGGCGGCGGGCACCCAGTCGGCGTCCACGTCCAGCAGCTGACGCACCGATTCGATGAACAGTTCCTCGGGGAGCTGCGCCATCGCCATGCGCGCGGCCGAGCGACGGAAGCGCGCGGCGTTGGCGTCGATGCGGAACGTGGCGATCTCACCGTCGGGCTGACGGTAGGCCTTCAAACCTTCGAAGATCGCCTGCCCGTAGTGGAACACCATGGTCGCCGGGTCCATCGACAGCGGACCGTACGGCTCCACGCGGGCATTGCCCCACACGCCGTCGGCGTAGTCGATCGACACCATGTGGTCGGTGAAGTACCGGCCGAAACCGGGCGCCGTCAGTACCTGTTCCCGCTGCTGCGCCGGGGTGGGCGCGGGATGCGGGATACGGGTGAACTGAGCGGCGACTGTCATGGTGCGATCCTATCCGGGCCGATGTGGTGGTGGTACGGGGAGTTACTTGGTCTTGGTATCGACGAACGGCGGCCGGATGACCTGCGCGCGCAGCTTGCGTCCGCGCACGTCGACCTCCACCTCGTCGCCGGGTTCCAGCTTCGCGTCGGTGTCCAGCAGTGCCAGCGCGATGCCGACCTTCAGCGACGGCGAGAACGTGCCCGAGGTGGTCTCACCGATCGGCTCGCCGTCGCGCAGCACGGTCTGACCCTGCCGCAGCACGCCGCGATCCAGGGCTTTCAGGCCCATCAGCGTGCGACGCGGGCCGTCGGCCTTCTCCTGCGCGAGCGCGTCCTTGCCCCAGAATTCCGGCTTCTTCCAGCCGACCGCCCAGCCGGTGCGGGCCTGGTTCGGAGTGATGTCCAGGGACAGTTCGTGTCCGTGCAGCGGGTAGCCCATCTCGGTGCGCAGGGTGTCGCGCGCGCCCAGGCCCGCCGCCTGGCCACCGGCCGCTTCGACCTGGGCGATCAGCGCGCGGAACACCGGCTCCGCGTCGTCCCAGGCGGGCAGCAGTTCGTAGCCGTGCTCGCCGGTGTAACCGGTGCGGCACACGCGCACCGGGCGACCGTCCCACTCGGCATCCTCATAGGCCATGTACTCCATGTCGGTGGGCAGGCCCAGCGCGGTGAGCACCTCGGTGGCCTTGGGGCCCTGCACCGCGAACACCGCGAAGTCGCGATGCTGGTCGGTGATCGTGATGCCCGCGGGCGCCACCTTGCGCAGCTGCGCGACCACCGCGGCGGTGTTGGCGGCGTTCGGCACGAGGAACACCTCGTCCTCGCTGACGTAGTAGGCGATCAGGTCGTCGATCACGCCACCGTCTTCGGCACAGCACAGCGTGTACTGGGCCTTGCCCGGCCGGATGCGGTCCAGGTCGTTGGTCAGCGCCGAGTTCACGAACGCCGCGGCGCCGGGACCCGCGACCGTGGCCTTGCCGAGGTGGCTGACGTCGAACAGCCCCACCGTGGTGCGCACCGCCGTGTGCTCGCCGACCGTGCCCGCGTACTGCACGGGCATCTCCCACCCGCCGAAGGGAGCGAAGGTGGCCCCGAGTTCGACGTGAACGGCGTGGATGGGGCCCTCGAGCAGTGCGGTGTCGGTCATGGGGCGAGTTTATCGGTCGCGGTGTGACCGCTGTCGGCGAGATCGCGGACAGTGCCTGATCGCATCGAAAGATGCTGACGGCCAACGGCTGTAGGGTTCTCGGTGTGAGTGAGTTGCCCCGAGCACGCTTCGGCCATGTCGCCCGGATGGACGACACGATGAGCCGGGCGGTGTCGCGAATTCCCGAATCCGCGGTCGATCGCGGGATGCTGCGGTTGACCAGATCCGCCAACACCGGCGGGCTGTGGTTGGCGGTCGCGGCGGCGCTCGCGGTGAGACCCGGACCGCCGCGACGGGCCGCGTTGCGCGGGGTGATCGCGCTGGGTGGCAGCAGCTTCCTGGTGAACCTGGTGCTCAAAACGCTCATCCCGCGCCGCAGGCCACCGGCGGAACTGATGCCGCTGGGTCGCAGGCTGGTCGCCGCACCGGCGTCGTCGTCGTTCCCGTCCGGGCACAGCGCCAACGCCGCCGCCTTCGCCACCGCCGTCGCCCTGGAGAGCCCGCGCACCGCACTGGCCGTGGCGCCGGTGGCCGCCGCGGTGGCCTATTCGCGCATCCACACCGGCGCGCACTGGCCGTCAGACGTGCTGGTCGGCGCGGGCGTTGGCACCGCGATCGCCCTGACCACGCGTCGCTGGTGGCCGATCCGCGAATCCGACGAGGCCGACGCGCACGTGGTGCACGGTGCGCCGATCCTCGCCGACGGCAAAGGTCTTCTGCTGCTGGTGAATCCGCGTTCGGGCGATTCTTCTTACGATCCCACCGCCGATATCGCGGACGCGCTGCCCGCAGCCACCCTCGTGCAGACCGAACCCGGACGCGACGCCGTCGAAATTCTGCAGAACGCGCTGAACCGTTCGGCCGACGACGAGCACTCAGCGATCCTCGCGGTCGGCGCGGCGGGCGGTGACGGCACCATCGCCGCGGCCGCAGCGGTCGCGATCCGCAACAAACTCCCCCTGGTCGTCATCCCCGCGGGCACCCTGAACCACTTCGCCCGCGACCTGGGCGTCTACGACCTGCGCGAAGTAGCCGACGCCACCGGCGCGGGCGAAGCCGTCGAAGTCGACATCGCCGCAGTCGAATTCGACACTCCCACCGGCCCGCACACCCACCACCTGATCAACACCGCCAGCATCGGCGCCTACCCCGACCTGGTCCGGCTGCGCGAGCAGTGGGAGGACCGCTGGGGCAAGTGGCCCGCGTTCGCCGCCGCCCTCGTGGTCACCCTGCGCCGCGCCGAACCCATCCACATCCGCCTCGACGACCGCTGGCACGACATGTGGTTCCTGTTCATCGGCAACGGCCCCTACCACCCCCACGGCGCCGTCCCCGCCTTCCGCTCCCGCCTCGACGAGGGCCTCCTGGACGTCCGCTGGCTGCGCGCCGACGTCCGCTTCTCCCGCACCCGCGCCGTCATCGCCCTCATGCTCGCCGCCATCGGCCACAGCCGCGTCTACGGCGAACGCCAAATGCACGAACTCACCATCACCTCCAAAATCCCCCTGGCGGTAGCCGCCGACGGCGAAGTAGTAGGCACCGCAACAACATTGCGCTTCTCGGTAGCAGGCCGAGTCCCGGTCTACCGCCGCGACGAACAAAACCCCCGCTGGGAAAACCGCCCCCGCCCCCACCACCGCCGCCCCCTGGCCTGGCTCACCGACCGCCGCAGATAACCCCAGAATTCCGACAAACCGCCCACCCGTGAGCCCTGACTCAGTCGGCCATCCGACACCAATCCCGTCGATAGTCGGCCCAATCTCGAGGCGTGGCAGCGAAATCCACGTACATCGCGACACCGAAGTTCGCACGGTGGACATCGGAATCCGTCAATCCGAGGCGGATTCCCCGCACGGCCGCGGCAACCGTTTCGGCCGCACCCCGGTGGCCACGGTCATCAGCCCAGAACGCGGGTGCTCCCATCAGCAGGTCGACGTCGGCGGGTGTCACCTGCGCGGCCAGTTCGGTCTGTTGGGCCACGTATCCGCTGTACAGGGCTCGCGTCGGCATCGCCGTGTCGTAGGACATCACCGCGACCTGATCTACTCGGCGGGCCACCTGCGCGAAATAGTGTTGGCTCCACCATTTTCCGTGGTCGGCCACGGCCAGACCCACCGAGTGCAGACCCGGCAGCGGATCGATCACCGGCGCCGATACCGACAGCGGCACGTGGGCCGCGGTCGTCACCGCGCGCGTCGCGTCGAGCAGGGCGAGAAATCCCGGCGACCCCGACCGGATGGGTTCGAGGTCGTAGTGGATCCCGTCGAACCCGTAGGCGAGCACCCGCCGAGCCGACGCCACTACTCGATCACGGGATTGCGCGGATTCCACGTCCAGGCCGTCGAATTCGGGCTGCACGATGTCGCCCAGCCAGGACTGGACCCGAATCTCGGGTAATCGCGCGTGCACCGCGTCGACGAACCATTGCGCGCGCGGCGCGAGATCGTCGCGCAGACTTCCGTCGTGCTCCAACGGCCCCGTGTGCACGTACAGATCCCGAACACCGGTGCCCGCCAGCAAGGTGACCAAGCCGTCGATATCGGCATCGGTTCGACGTCCGTCAACCCAGGCGTGTCCGAGCCATACCGCGTCCTTGCCCCTGGTCCGTGCCTGGTCGGACTGCTCCCCGACGTTGTACACCAGCAACGCGATCACCACCCCCACCACCGGAAGCGACACCACGACAACGGCAACCAGCGCGATCACCACACCCCGCACCCACCACGACCGACCCCGCCATGTCCCCCGCATCGTTCCCCCTTGTTCGAAGAATTCTGATGCTACCGACAGCCACCGACAAGTGCGTTTCCGACGAACTGCCCCTGAACAGCACGAAGGGCGTGCGATCGAACATCGCACGCCCTTCGTGGGTCAACTGTCAGCGGTTGCCTTCGGGTCCCCAGCCCTGGTCACCGGGCTTGCCCAGATCAGGACCGTCGGGGTAGCCGGGGCCACCGTAGCCGGGTCCGCCGGCACCCGGACCGCCGTAGCCCGGTCCACCGGGACCGCCGTAACCGGGCCCACCTTCGGGGCCGCCGTAGCCGGGTCCGCCATAACCCTGTCCACCTTCGGGGCCGCCGTACCCCGGCTGCCCACCGAATCCGCCTGCGGGCCCGCCGTATTGCTGCGGGTACCCCGGATCAGCCACACCCTGTCCACCCACGACCGGTCCGCCCACGATCACGCGGTAGGCGTAGGTCGAGGCGATGACCGAGACCGGCATGGTGACCAGCAGGCCGATGCCGCACAGCAGCGCGCCGACGATGTTGATGCCGACCAGGGCCAGTGCCAGCAGCAGCAGCGTGCCCGCGTTGGCGGCGACCGCGGAGAAGCTGGATTTGATGGCGGTGATGGCGTCCTGGTCGCGGTCGAGCACGAAGTTGATCGTGAACCAGGTGAAGAACATGATCACCAGGCCCGGCAGCACACACAGCGCGAAGCCGATGCCGGTGGCGATGCCGACGAGGAAGCACGCCAGAATCACCGCGCCCACGTTGGTGAACTGGAAGAAGTCACCGAAACCTGGCTTGCGGCCGTCGGTTTCCTCGAGCGAGCCGCGCACCATGGCCGCCGAGATCAGGTACCCGACCACGGTGCTGATGACGCTGCCGAGGAATCCCCAGAGGCTGAATCCGAAGCTGATGTCACCGTCGGCGTCGGTGACCAGGAAGCCCGAGGAACCGAAGATGAAATTGATCGCGACCTGGATCAGCGCGAACACCACGATGATGCCGATCCACACCAGGGCGTTGTTCTTGAATTTTTCCCAGCCGTAGCCGAGTGCGTCACCGACGCTGAGTTGCGGTCCCGGCGCGGCATATCCGGGTTGCTGTTGTCCATACGTCATTCGAAATCTGTCCCCTCATCGTCTGCGGCGACCACGGCCACCGTCGTGAGTTATTTCGAGCCGACGCCTTCGCACGCAACGCCGATACTGCCGATCATGGCATATCGGCGGTGCGCCGTGCGGAGTACGAAACAGTTAGCCGCCCATGGTGTCGCGCCGGGGCAGTGTCCAACCGGGGCGCGGGAAATGGCAGGTATAGCCGTCGGGGTAGCGGATCAGGTAGTCCTGGTGTTCGGGTTCGGCATCCCAGAACGTGCTCGCCGGGGTCACCTCGGTGACGACCTTGCCCGGCCACAGCCCCGAGGCGTCCACATCGGCGATGGTGTCGAGCGCGATGCGACGTTGTTCGTCGTCGAGATAGAA
The DNA here is from genome assembly GCF_042716995.1 of Nocardia sp. NPDC058640. Classification (NCBI taxonomy): domain Bacteria; kingdom Bacillati; phylum Actinomycetota; class Actinomycetes; order Mycobacteriales; family Nocardiaceae; genus Nocardia; species Nocardia sp. NPDC058640. The sequence continues at coordinate 97,165 of NZ_JBHXRG010000006.1, read as the reverse complement.
GATCGCCGAGCGGTAGCTGTCGCCGAGATCGTTGCCCTGCCGGTCCTTGGTGGTCGGGTCGTGGATCTGGAACAGGAACTCGAGCAGCGCACGGTAATCGGTGACCGTCGGGTCGTATTCGATCTCCACCGCCTCGGCATGGCCGGGATGGTTGCGGTAGGTCGGATTGTCGTTGGTGCCACCGGTATAGCCCACGCGGGTGGCTAGCACGCCGGGTCGACGCCGGATCAGATCCTGCATTCCCCAGAAACATCCACCGGCCAGAATCGCTTTGCGAGTGTCGGTCACACGTCCTCCTCGTTTTGCGCTCTACGGTCGCACAGGTCGGCCACAACCCTGTCTATGGAACGCCGGTGTTCGCTCCGGAATTCCCGACAGTATCGTTGCCGCCGCAGCAGCGTTACCTCGTTCGAAATCCACGCGCACATCCAGTGTCACCGAGGAAGTAGGAGGAACACGGCCCGATGCCACGGTTGGTCATCTCACAGTGTTTGACGATCGGATTGGCAGCCACCGCTGCGATCGGCTTGGCGGTGGGCAGCGCGGGGGCGCATCCCGGCCACGACGATACGATCGCGCAGGAGGCAGCACCCTGCGAGCAGGTACGGCAGGCGCAACCCAACGACCGGGGCGTGCGAGTAGCCACCCCGACGGCCGCGGGCCAGATCGACGCGGTGTTGATCGCGCAGGCCAGCCGCAAGCCGATCGCCGGCGGCAAGATCGTGCTCACCGGTATCGATGCGTGCGGTGACAACATTCACCGCCACATGTCCACCGGCGTGAACGGCCAGGTCAGTTTCCGCGGCCTGCAGCCGGGCCGCTACCAGCTCACCGCGTATCGCCACGATTCGGCGGTCCGCGCGGTCACCTCGGCTGAAGTGGATCTGACCACGCCGACGCTGAAAACGATTCAGTTCACCGCGGACTGACCCGTGTTCGGGCCGGGCATTGCGATGCCCGGCCCGAAACCCGTTGACCCCCTGCGTAGTCGCGTCGACCGTGATAGACATCACCCCAGACTGAGATGGGGTTGTGCGCACATGGAAATGACGGCCGAACAGCGGGCAGCGCTGCGCATGATCTGCGATACATTCCTCCCCGGCGACGACGGTCTGCCCAGCGCGACCGAGGTGGGTGCGGTCGAGACGATCTTGTCGATCCTGAGCCGCAATCCGCGCGAGGCGGAGCAGAAGCAGCTGGCAATGCTGTTGGGGATGTGGGACTCTCGCGCGTTCGGCCTGCTCACCGGCAGCGGGTTCCGGCGGTTCTCGTCGTTGACGCACGGGCAGCGTGAAGCGGCACTGTTGCGTCTGGGCGATTCCGGATTGGCCCCGGCCCGCGCGATTTTCCAGGCGCTCAAGCAGGCGTCGCTGTTGTCCTACAACGTGAGTCCTGCGGCGAATCCGCTGTGGACCGCGATCGGCTATCCGGGCCCCGCCGGACGTCTGGACAGCGCACCGAAACCGCCGCTACAACCGCTCCGATACACCGAAGCGACGACCTTGGATTGCGATGTCGTAGTGGTCGGCTCGGGTGCCGGCGGTGGTTCCGCGGCCGCCGTGCTCGCCGAGGCCGGTCTCGATGTAGTGGTGCTCGAACGCGGAAACTATTACGACGACCAGGATTTCGGCGACGGTGAACTCGATGCGCTGACCCGCCTGTACTCGCCGGGCCCCGCAGCGACGGCCGAAGGCCAGCTCACCCTGGTCGCCGGTAGCTGCCTGGGCGGCGGGACCGTGGTCAACTGGAGCACGTGCCTACCCACACCCGACGCGGTCCGCGCACAGTGGGCCGACACCGGGGTGCCGCAGTTCGCCGAGGACGAGTTCGGCGACGCGCTCACCGTGGTGCAGAAGCGAATCGGGGTCACCGACCAGAAGTCCCCTCTGTCGGCGCGTGACGGCATTCTCGAACGCGGCGCCCGCGCCCTGGGCTGGGAAGTAGACACTCTGCCGCGCAACGTGACTGAAGCCTGCGATGCCGGAATTGAATGCGGCCGTTGCGGTTACGGATGCCGTCTCGGTGCGAAGCAGTCAGCAACCAAGACATGGCTCGCCGACGCGGCCGCGCACGGTGCCCGCCTGGTCATCGATGCGAATGTTCGTACCATCACGGTGAATTCCGGTCGCGCCGAATCGGTTTCGGCGCTGACCTCCGACGGAGTCGAGATCACCGTGCGCACCCGTGCGGTAGTGGTCGCCGCGGGAGCGATCCAGACACCGGCGCTACTACGCCGATCCGGCCTGGGCAACAAGAACATCGGCAAACACCTGCGACTACACCCGGCCGCAGCGGTTTTCGGCGTCTTCGAGGAACAGATCCGCCCGTGGGAGGGCGCGCTGCAAGCCCGCATCAGCCGCGAACACGCCGACCTCGACGGCAACGGCTACGGCGTCATCTACGAAACCGGCCCGATGCATCCGGGTCTGGCAACCGGCTTCATGAACTGGCGCGGCGCCGCCGAATTCCGCACCGCCATGGGCGCTTTCGCACGCACGAGTTCGATCGGCGTGATCACTCGCGATCGCGACTCGGGCATGGTGTCGGTAGACAAAACCGGCGAGCCGATCGTGAAGTACCGCCTGTCCGACTACGACGCCGACCACCTGCACACCGGCATCGTCGGCGCGGCCTCGGTGCTGGAAGCTGCAGGTGCACAACGGATCTACTCCGGCCATCAGGCAGGCGTGTCCTTCGAACCAGGCACCCGAGGCTTACTCGCACAGTTCGACGCAGCCTGCAGGGCAGCGGGTTACGGACCGGGCAGATGTTCGATGGGCGCCCTGCACATCATGGGCTCAGCCCGCATGGGCGGCACCCCAGCCCTGTCGGCGACCGACCCGGACGGCGCGACCTGGGAGGTACCCACCATCGTGGTCGCCGACGGTTCGACCTTCCCGACCGCTCCCGGCGTGAACCCGATGGTCACCATCGAGGCAATCGGCTATATGAACGCCAAACGCCTTGCAGCACGGTTGAATTAGAGCGGCCTACGGATCGCAGGTGTGGGTCGGCCAGGCGCTCGGCCCGAGCTCCATGTGCAAGATCAGCCAACCCCGCGAACCCGATGCGCCGAGAGATGGCTCAGCACAGCCTGATTCGCCTCCCACCCATCCGGAAACTTCACCGCCACACCCAGGTGCACCGGTTCAGCCGACGGATGAGCATCGAGCAACTCAGGAATACCCGCCCGACCGACCAGAATGCAAGCATGCCGATGCCGTGACGCCAGCACACACAACCGCCCCGCCTCCAGGTGAAACGCACTGGCATCCCGCCGCCCCGACAGCGGATGCAGCACCAACGTCACGTCATATTCCCGCCCCTGCAACCGATTAGCCGTATCCACGGTGACAGCCTCAGCACACGTCCCCCGCAGGGCAGTACGCACAGCATCGGCCTGATCCCGATGCGCCGTGCCGACCGCCACCCGCTCGACCGTCACCGGATGACTACCCGATTCGGAGTGCGCGGTAGCCCCCCGCTCGATCAGCCGAGCAGCGATCGCGGCGATCGCGGCCACCGCCTCCCGGTCCGTGCGCAAAGTATGCCGAGCGGGCAATTCATACCAGCCCCACCCGGATACAGCCGCTTCCTCCAACACCGCGTCGACCGACCCACCCATCCCCCGCGTGGTGAAATCCATACGCCGATCACCGAATCCGGTGCCCGACTGGAATTCGGTGAAGGGGTAGAACGCCTTCGACACCACCGGCGCCGCGGTCGCGGGCAGTCGCCACGACACCGGCAGCCGGTGGGTGGGGATGTTGTCGTTGTTGGCCAGCATCACACTGACCGCACTCATCGTCGGATCCCAGGTGAGCCCGGCCCACCGCGCGGTCTCCACGGTCGCGAACGGATCCAACTGCCCCGGATCACCCACGAACAGCCCGCGCTCGAACCGATTCGCGATGCGCAACAACATGTCCGAGCGCATCTGGTACGCCTCGTCGATGATGGCGTGCGTCCAGGTGCCGTCGGTGATAGTGGCCCATTTGGCCGCGGTGCCGATCACGATCGCACGGTCCTCGAGATCACCCGGTTGCTTGGCGACCCGGACATTGCTGTGCCGGTCGACCCGGTCGCTGACCACATAGGCGGCACTGGACAGCCGCCCGATCCGCAGCGCGGGGTCGGCGGCGGCCAGGCGGTCGATGAGGTCGTCGACCTGTTCGTTGGTCTGGGCGACGATCATCCGCTGATCGCCGTCCTCGGCCAACTGTCGGGCGGCGCGCACCACGAGCGTGGATTTGCCCGCCCCCGGCGGCGAGTCGACGACGATCGCGCGATGGGTGTCGTCGCGCAGGTCGGACAGAATTCCCGCGACGGCCTGGTCGGGTGTGGTCACTGCAGTTCTTCCCCGTCGTCGTCGGTCGGCGGTGTCCACTCCGGCGGCGGTCCGCCGTGGGTCCACGGAGTCTCTTCGCGGGCAGGCAGATTCAGCATTCCGTTGAACGGTGTCGGCTTGAACCGGGCGAACCCGAGCTCGTCGCCTTCCTCGGGCACCGTGCCCGGATCGGCGATCATCTTCCGACCCATCCCGCCGGACAGTTCGAGAACCATGCTGTCGCCGTCGATGTCGACGACGAGCCCGGTCTGCTTCGGCCGTTCGACGCACGTCAGCTCTTCACCGACCACGGCAACAAACGGATCGGTGGTGCGAATATGGATGTGCGGGCGAAGCTTTGGACGCGACCCCGTCCTGTCCACTCGTTCCGGCTCACTGTGCACGACGGTGCCCCGAAAGGCCGCCCCGCTGACCCGATGTTCGAGCATGAGCAGCGGATCATCGAAAGCGCACTGCGCCTGCAAAGCTTCCAACGCCCGTTCGCGTTCCAACAGCCTGCGCACCGCGGGCACCGCGGAATCGCGACGAGCCTGCGGAATACCCTCCAGCACGTCCGCGGCGAACCGGGAGAACGCGCCCCGATCGTCGGTCCAGCGATTCTCCACACTGGCCCCTTCGGGCAACGCATCCAACAGCTCGATCGCACGCCACGTCAGCTGCCACGTCGGTTCGAGCTGACCCCGCAGCGACCGCTCGAGCCGTTCGGCCGCAACAGATCTCGCCGAATCATCAGCGGCCGCGTTATAGGCGGCGATCAACGGCGCGAGTTCTTCGTTGTCGAATCCGGGATCACTGGCCGGACCCGCAGGCGGCGACAACAACGGATCCTCCGCCAGCGCAGCAGCTTCCGCACCGGTCAACCCCGCCGGCGGGTCGATCCACCCCAGCAGCGCCGCGAGGTTGCCGTCCTCCAACGAGGATTGACCCGACGCCCAGTGCGCCGCAAGCACCGACGTCATCGCGGGCAACACCGCCGAACCCGGATGCTCGGCCCGGTCACCGAACCAGGTGAGCCAACGCCCCAGCAGCGGAATCGATTCCGGCACAGGGTGTTCCCCGTCGACCCGATGAAACCGCACCGAACGCCCCAGCAGCTTCAGGAAATTCACGCCGCCGGGGTTCGGCGTCCACATCTGCGGGGCGTCCAGGCACCGGGTGTAGGTCTCCCCCGCTTTGGTGGTGAGCTCTTCGGTCTCCACCAGATACGACGAAAGATACGGCAGCACAACATCAGCGAGCTGTTCGATGAAACGCAACCGCAGCACCCGGTCACGCGGCTGCGCCACCGTCAACACATTCTGGTCGCCGGGCGAGCTGCCGATCATGATCGCCACCGGCGCCGCCGCCTCCCCCGCCAACCGCAACGGCACCGCGACCAGCGGCCGTTGCGCGAGGTGGATGTGCCGCATCGCCGCGGTCGCCTGCGCACGCCCCGCCCGCACCGCCTCGGCTTTGGCCAGCGCCGCCAGCACGCTCATCCGGCCATCTCCCAGCGCAGCCGGTGCGCGGTCCGCAGCATGGCGGTGATGTCGGCGTGTTCGGGTCCGGGTTCCAGTGTGCCGTCGGCCAATCCGAGCACGGTGTGCACGTTCTCGATCCCGCCCATCACGTCACACACGCCCCGCCCCAGCGCGTCCACCGAACCGCACACCCGCGCCTCGTCACGGCACGCGAACGCCAACTCGCAACTGGACATGCATTCGGGCGCATAGCGGGCCGGGATCGCCGCGATGGTCTTCTCCAGGTTCTCCCCCGGTGCGAACGTGGCCTCGGGCGGCAATTGTTCGAGCAATTCGGGAATCGCGGTGAGGCGGGTCAATTGCCGTGACACCACCGCGAGCTGTTTGCGCAGATCGACCATCGCGGCGGTCGGCCGGTTCGAGAAATCCTTCGCGCACACCAGGATCGCGTTGTGCGACACGATCTCCGGCGATTCGCCGATCTCGGTCATCAACTCGCGCAACGCGATCACGTACACCGCCGACTGTCGCGCCGCGGCGGCCACCTGTTCGGGATCGGCCTGCCCGTCGATCACCGGAAAGGCCTTGATCTCCACCACATGGAACTTGCCGTCCACCTGCACCGCGACCACATCGGGTTCGAGATAGGCGGTGGCACCGGCGATATCCAGCCGCAACATCGGATGATCGAACAGCGTCCCGTCACCGGCGGAGATCGTGCTCTTCAGCAGCTGCCTTGTGCGTTGATAGCGCACGGCATTGCCGGTGTTCTCGCCCACCGAATTCAGGTCGTGGTAGGCGACTTCGGGAATGGTCAGGCCCAGGGTGTCGCGCAATAGAGCCAACAATTCCGCGCAACCGTTCGCCTTCACCATCGCCTCGAAGGCATTGCCGCGAGTGATCGCGAACTGGGACTGACCGAATTGCGGTGGGAAACCCAGTGATTGGGCGATCACGGTCTTGTCCACCGCGGCCGCGTCGAGCAGGGCACGGCGGGCACATCCGGGATTGGCCGTCAGCGCGGCGATGGTGCGGGCGTTGTGCCTGGTCGCGGGGGTGTCACCGCGCAACTGATCCAACTGTGCTGCGAGAGTGCTCATTTCACCTCGATTCGTCGCCGATCGGCTACGCCGAGCCGAACACCGAATAGTTGTGCCGCCGGATCGGTGAGCTGATCCGCCGCCCGTCGCGCGGCGGATAGTCGCTGCCGCGCGTCTTCGTCCTCGTGCACCGCCAGCTCGCGCCGCGCGGCCTCGATCACCGTCGCCGGATCCAGCGAATCCGGGGCACTGGAGATGCCGGGAATCGACACCGCGAGCCGCCACAGTACGCGCAAACCCGACGTTTCCCGCGCAGGCTGCGCCGAAAGATGTTCCGCCAACCGAATAGCGGAAATCAACAACCCCACCCGCGGACTCAACGGCCCCACCATCCGCTTTTCCAGCGGCCACGAACTCACCGCCATCAACCCCCGCGCGGGAGCGAGCAGATCGGTGGTCAGCGCCGCGCACAGGTAGTACGGACGCGCATACGGCGCCGACCGGAACGACCGTTCCTCATCGCGTCGCAAACTGGTCAACCGAGCGGGCAGCAGTTCGCCGGAGAAGAACGCGTCATGGGTGGCCAGCACCAATTTCGGCGAGGACGGCACCGACAGCAACGTCAACGCGCGGTGCACGTGTTCGCGTACCGGCACCCCCGGCGCTTCGGCCGGTTCTTCGGGCTCCGATCCCAGAACGGCTGCGTCCCAAGCCAATTCGGCCCTGCGCAATTCCGACCGCAATTGTCGAGCCGACGCCCGATCCCCACCCGCGGCGGCGCGGCGCACCTGCGCCCGCAAACCGGAGATGCGCTCCTCCAGCTGTTCCGCCGAGTCCATCACGTCACGGAGCGTATCCACAGCTACCAGTATTGTCCAGTAATTCCCAGTAATCCCGGACCATCCGGACTCGTGATGCGAGCCCCGAGCGCGACGGAATAGCCTGGGGCAATGACAGCTGTTGCAGAACGCTCACTCGGACCGGAACTGGCGCGCACCGAAACCCTCGCCGCGGACACCGACGTGCTGGTGATCGGGTTGACGTCCTCGGAGAACGGCCCGGCCATCGTGCCCGCCGACCTGTTCGGCGATGTGCTCACCGCGCAGGTCCGCGCGGAACTGCTGGACGCGCTGGGCTCAGTCGGTGCCAAGGGCAAGCCCGAGGAACTCACCCGCGTGCCCGCGCCGTCCGCACTGGCCAACGTCGGCAGCGTGCTCGCCGTGGGCCTGGGCGCGGCCGACAAGGTCGACGCCGAACAGGTGCGCCGCAGCGCCGGTGCCGCCGCCCGCTCGCTGGCAGGCACCGAACTGGTCGCCACCACCCTGTCGGGCATCGATCTGGGTGCCGCGGCCGAAGGCTTCTACCTCGGCGCCTACACCTTCCCCACCTTCAAAGCCAAGAGCGCTCCCAAGCCCGACGAGCAGCCGGTCGTGCGTGTCGAATTGCTGGTTCCCACACCGGAATTCGGCACCCTGGAACTGCTGCGCGCACAGCTGGTGGCCGAGGCCATCGCCACCGCACGCGATTTCGTGAACACCCCGCCCAGCGCCCTGTACCCCGCCGAGTTCGCCGACCGCGCCCGCGTGCTCGCCGAGGCGGCAGGCCTCGAGGTCGAGATCCTGGACGAAAACGCGCTCGCCGCAGCCGGTTACGGCGGCATCATCGGCGTCGGCCAGGGCTCCTCGCGCCCGCCGCGGCTGATCCGCATCACCTACGCGGGCGGCCCGAAGAAGGTCGCGCTGGTCGGCAAGGGCATCACCTTCGACACCGGCGGCATCTCGATCAAGCCCGCCGCCAACATGGAGAACATGACCTCGGACATGGCCGGTGCCGCGGCGGTCATCGCGACCGTGCTGTTGGCCGCGCGCCTCGGCCTGCCGGTCACCGTCACCGCGACCGTACCGATGGCCGAGAACATGCCCTCGGCTACCGCGCAGCGCCCCGGCGACGTGCTCACCCAGTACGGCGGCACCACCGTCGAGGTCATCAACACCGACGCCGAAGGCCGCCTGATCCTGGCCGACGCCATCGTGCGCGCGGTCGAAGACGATCCCGACTACCTCATCGACGTCGCCACCCTCACCGGCGCGCAGATGGTGGCGCTGGGCACCCGCACCCCCGGCGTGATGGGCACCGAGGAATTCCGCGACCGCGTCGCCGCGACCTCGCGCGAGGTCGGCGAGAACGGGTGGGCCATGCCGCTGCCCGCCGAACTGCGCGCCGACATCAATTCCAAGGTCGCCGACCTGGCCAACGTCGCGCCGCACCGCTGGGGCGGCATGCTGTCGGCCGCGCTGTTCCTCAAGGAATTCGTGCCCGAGGGTCTGCCGTGGGCGCACATCGACGTCGCAGGTCCGGCCTACAACACCGGTGGCCCGTTCGGCTACATCGGCAAGGGCGGCACCGGCGTTCCCGTTCGCACGCTGATCACCGTGATCGAACAGATCGGCGCCGAGTAGTCAGTCGCCGAGTTCGGCTTCGCGAGCCCGCCGCGCTTCGATACGGCGGCGGGCATCGAAGTCGCGCATCCGTTGCGGATATCCGGTGCGGTTCACGTCGTAGACCGGAATCTTCAACGCGCCCGCCAACCGCCGCGCGCCCTTCTCGCCGACGATCCGACGGGTCCATTCGCCGTCGGAAGCGACCAGCACCGCTGTGACATCAGTCACAGTCGTCCGCGGTTCGATGAACGCCTCGACCCCGCGCCGCGCCCGCGCCCAGTCCGCCAGCGCGCTCACCTCCGACGCGCCCGTCCGCGCGACTGACCTGCTCGCACCGCGCCCAACGCGGAAACGATCCAGCAAACCCATCCGGCCCGACCTCCTACATTCCGGCGGAATTCTGCTCACCGCCGTACATTCCATGGTGCCAGCTTCGCCCGGATCGCCGCCCTGCGCTACACCGGCGGCGAGCGAGTGCAAGGATGGTTGCCGGAACAAGAACCAACGTTTCCCGGGTGCTCCGCCGAGACCGGCGGGGTGGACGAAAGCCGCGACCCGCGACGAATGTCCGCCGGGTACACACTGCAGAGGAGTCAGAGGACATGGCCTTCTCCGTCCAGATGCCAGCCCTTGGTGAGAGCGTCACCGAGGGAACGGTGACCAGGTGGCTGAAGCAGGAAGGGGACACGGTCGAGGTCGACGAACCGCTGCTGGAAGTCTCCACCGACAAGGTCGACACCGAGATCCCGTCGCCCACCGCGGGCGTGCTCTCCAAGATCGTCGCGCAGGAAGACGACGTCGTCGAGATCGGCGGTGAACTCGGCGTGATCAGCGATGCCGACGAAACCCCCACCGAAGCCCCCGCGCCCGCCGCGGCACCGGCCCCCGAGCCCGAGCCCGCACCGGCTCCCGCCGCCGAGCCCGCCCCGGCCGCCGCGCCCGCCGCTTCCGCGGCTTCGGGCACGCCGGTGAAGATGCCCGAGCTGGGCGAGTCCGTCACCGAAGGCACCGTCACCCGCTGGCTCAAGGCCGTGGGCGACACCGTCGCGGTCGACGAGCCGCTGCTCGAGGTGTCCACCGACAAGGTCGACACCGAGATCCCTTCGCCGGTCGCGGGCACGCTGCTCGAGATCACCGCGCAGGAAGACGATGTCGTCGATGTGGGCGGTCAGTTGGGTGTGATCGGTAGCGGTCAGCCCGCTGCCGCAGCGCCTGCTCCGGCACCCGCGCCTGCTCCGGCTCCGGCACCCGCGCCTGCTCCGGCACCCGCGCCTGCTCCGGCTCCGGCACCGGCACCCAAGCCTGCCGCCGCGGCGCCCGCTCCTGCACCCGCGCCCAAGCCCGCACCTGCTCCGGCACCGAAGGCGGCTCCGGCTGCGAAGCCCGCCGCGGCCCCGGCCTCGTCGAACGGCAGCACCCCGTACGTCACCCCGCTGGTGCGAAAACTGGCCGACGAGAACAACGTCGACCTGTCCACCCTCACCGGTTCCGGTGTCGGCGGCCGCATCCGCAAGCAGGACGTGCTCGCCGCCGCCGAAGCCAAAAAGGCGCCCGCTGCGGCACCGGCTCCGGCCGCAGCCGCAGCACCCGCGGCCCCGGCCAAGCAGTCCGCCGCCCCGAAGCTGGCCGCCCTGGTGGGCACCACGCAGAAGGCCAGCCGGATCCGGCAGATCACCGCGACCAAGACGCGCGAATCGCTGCAGTCCACCGCGCAGTTGACCCAGGTCCACGAGGCCGACGTCACCAAGATCGCGCAGTTGCGTCAGCAGGCGAAGGCGTCGTTCAAGGCGCGGGAGGGCGTGAACCTCACGTACCTGCCGTTCTTCGCCAAGGCCGTGGTCGAAGCGCTGGGTGTGCATCCGAACGTGAACGCCTCGTACAACGAGGACACCAAGGAGATCACCTACCACGCGTCGGTGCACCTGGGTATCGCGGTCGACACCGAGCAGGGTCTGCTGTCGCCGGTCATCCACAACGCCAGCGACCTGTCGCTGGCCGGCCTGGCCCGCGCGATCGCCGACATCGCCAACCGTGCGCGTACCGGCGGGCTCAAGCCCGACGAGCTGTCCGGTGGCACCTTCACCATCACCAATATCGGTAGCGAAGGCGCGTTGTTCGACACCCCGATCCTGGTTCCGCCGCAGGCGGCCATGCTCGGCACCGGCGCGATCGTGAAGCGCCCGGTGGTGGTGACCGACGAGACCGGTGGCGAGTCCATCGGCGTGCGTTCGATGGTGTACCTGCCTCTGACCTACGATCACCGTCTCATCGACGGTGCCGACGCGGGCCGGTTCGTCTCCACCATCAAGCACCGGCTGGAAGATTCGGCGTTCGAGGCCGATCTCGGCCTGTAGTCGAGGAATCGCATGAAGGTGGTCATTGCCGGTTCGTCCGGCTTGATCGGCACGGCGCTCGTCGCGGCATTGCGCCGCGACGGGCACCAGGTCTGTCGTCTGGTGCGTCGCCCCGCCGCCGCGCCCGACGAATACACGTGGGATCCCGCGCGCGCCCAGCTCGATGAGCGGGCGTTGCGCGGGGCCGACGCGGTGGTGAACCTGTGCGGCGCCGGTATCGGTGACCGTCGCTGGAACGGCGGCTACAAACAGTTGCTGCGCGACAGCCGCATCACCACCACCGATGTGTTGGCCGCCGCGGTCGCCGCCGCCGGTGTCCCTACCCTGGTCAACGGCAGCGGCGCGCACTTCTACGGCAACGACACCGGCGACGCCATCATCGACGAAACCTCCCCTGCGGGAACAGGTTTCCTGGCCACGCTGTGTCGCGACTGGGAAGCCGCCACCGAGCCCGCGGTCGAGGCGGGCGTGCGCGTGGTGCTGGTCCGCACCGCCGTGGTGCTGTCACGTAACGGTGGAATGCTCAGCAAACTGCACCCCCTGTACTGGCTGGGCCTGGGCGGACGCCTGGGCAGCGGCCGCCAGTACTTTCCGTGGATCTCCCTCGATGACGAAGTGGGCGCGATCGTTTTCGCACTCACCCACCCCGAGATCTCCGGCCCGATCAACGCCACGGGCCCCGCCCCCGTCACCAACGCGGAATTCAACCGCGCCCTCGGCCGTGCGCTGAACCGCCCGGCCCCGTTCATCGTCCCCGGCTTCGCCCTGCACGCGCTGGTCGGCGAGCTGGCGGACTCGATCATGCACGGTCCTCGCGCCATCCCCGCCGTGCTGGAAGACGCCGGTTACACGTTCGCACATCCCACTATCGGCGCCGCTCTATCGGCCGCCGTCGGCCCACAGTGAGTTCTTCATGCTGATCCGCGACGCCGACAAGGCCGACCTGCCCGCCGTCCTGACCATCCACAACACCAACATCGCCGAGTCGACAGCGCTGTGGGACACCGCCGAAGTCGACCTCGACGACCGCCTCACCTGGTTCGCCGATCGCACCGCGGCCGGGATGCCGATCCTGATCGCCGAGATCGACGGCGAGGTGGCCGGTTACGCCTCCTACGGCCAGTGGCGCCCCAAGTCCGGCTTCCGCTTCACGATGGAGAACTCGGTCTACGTGGACAGCCGCTTCCATCGCCGCGGCGTGGCCACCGCTCTGCTCACCGAATTGATCACTCGCGCAACAGATTCCGGCCGCGTCCACGTCATGATCGCCGCCATCGAAACCAGTAACAGCACGTCGATAGCTCTGCACGAACGCTTCGGTTTCACCACCGTCGGACAACTCCCCGAAGTCGGCTACAAATTCGGCCGCTGGCTGGATTTGACCCTGATGCAACGCAACTTCCCCGTCGAACCCTGACACGGGCTGAAAGGCGCGACGACCAGCTTTCACCACCATCCGCCGGTGGGCGTAACGTCGCAACGGTGAACGACACGCGCCCCACCGCGTCCGCTCGATTCGATACGACCCCGATCGTGGTCGAGGATCTCGGACTCATCGATTACCACGCCGCCTGGGACCTGCAACGGCAGACCGCCGATCAGCGCGCCGCCGCAGCAGGCGCCGACCGACTGTTCCTGCTCGAGCACCCGTCGGTCTACACCGCGGGTCGCCGCACCGAGACCGAGGACCTGCCCATCGACGGCAGCCCCGTGGTGCAGGTCGACCGCGGCGGCAAGATCACCTGGCACGGCCCCGGCCAACTGGTCGGCTACCCGATCATCCGACTGGCCGAACCCGTCGACGTCGTTCACTACGTGCGTCGCCTCGAAGAGGCACTGATCCAGGTGATCACCGGTCTCGGGATCACCTGCGGTCGTGTGGAAGGCCGCTCCGGTGTGTGGCTGCCCGCCACGAAGCTGCTGGCCGAACGCAAGATCGCCGCGATCGGTGTGCGCGTGCAACGCGGCGTCGCCCTGCACGGCATCTCCCTGAACTGCAATTCCGCCCTCGACGGCTTCCAGGCGATCGTGCCCTGCGGCATCAAAGACGCAGGCGTGACCACTCTGACCCGCGAGCTCGGCCGCGAAGTCACCGTCGCCGAACTCAAGCCGCTGGTGGCCGCCGCGATTGTTGCCGCGCTCGACGGTGAAATTCCCGTCGCACCCCATGACATTGATCGCACCACCACCCCCGCCGCCGCGCAGGCCCCGAGCGTAGAGTCGGTCCGGTGAGTTCCGTAGACGCCTCTGCCCCCGCCGGACGCAAGCTGCTTCGCATCGAGGCGCGCAACTCCGAAACCCCGATCGAACGCAAACCCAGCTGGATTCGCACCCGCGCCACCATGGGCCCCGAATACACCGAGCTCAAGAGCCTGGTGAAATCCGAAGGCCTGCACACCGTGTGCGAAGAAGCGGGCTGCCCCAACATCTTCGAATGCTGGGAAGACCGCGAAGCCACGTTCCTGATCGGCGGTGAGCAGTGCACCCGCCGCTGCGATTTCTGCCAGATCGACACCGGCAAACCCGCCGCGCTGGACCGCGACGAGCCCCGCCGCGTCGCCGAGAGCGTCCAGTCGATGGGCCTGCGCTACTCCACCATCACCGGCGTCGCCCGCGACGACCTCGACGACGGCGGCGCCTGGCTCTACGCCGAAACCGTGCGCGCCATCAAGGCGATCAACCCCGCCACCGGCGTCGAACTGCTCATCCCCGACTTCAACGCCGACCCCGCCCAACTCGCCGAGGTCTTCTCCTCGCGCCCCGAGGTGCTGGCGCACAACCTGGAAACGGTCCCGCGCATCTTCAAGCGCATCCGCCCCGCCTTCCGCTACGAACGCTCCCTCGCAGTCATCACCGCCGCCCGCGAAGCAGGCCTGGTCACCAAGTCCAACCTCATCCTCGGCATGGGCGAAACCCCCGAAGAGGTCACCGAGGCCATGCGCGACCTGCACGAAGCAGGCTGCGACATCCTCACCATCACCCAATACCTGCGCCCGTCGCCCCGCCACCACCCCGTAGACCGCTGGGTCAAACCCCAAGAATTCGTCGACCACTCCAAGGTCGCCGAAGACCTCGGCTTCGCCGGCGTCATGGCAGGCCCCCTGGTCCGCTCCTCCTACCGAGCGGGCCGCCTCTACGCCCAAGCCATGACCCACCACGGCCGCGAAATCCCGGAAACCATGTCGCACTTGGCCAAGGAAGGCACAGCCTCCCAGGAAGCCAGCTCGGTCCTGGCCCGCTTCGGCAGCTGACTTAGAATAAGGGTCCCCTCACCCCCTCGGAAGGACCCATGTCGAAGTTCGAGAACGTCTCCGTGAACAAGAAGGCCAACGTCTACTTCGACGGCAAGTGCGTCAGCTACAGCCTCGAGTTGCCCGATGGCGCCTCGGTGTCGGTCGGCGTGATCCAGCCGTCGTCGCTGCGCTTCACCACCGGCGCACCGGAGATCATGGAACTGGTCGCGGGCCAGGCGAACGTGACCCTGGCAGGCGAGACCGAGGCCGTCACCTACCGTGCCGGTGAGTCGTTCAAGGTGCCCGGCGACAGCGCCTTCGACATCGAGGTCGTCGAGACGATGCACTACGTCTGCTACTACGGCTGACGAAACCGAGCCGGGGCGACCACATCGGTCGCCCCGCTCAGCACTACTTCACTTGGAACTCGTCCTTGTACAGCCGGTTCGGCCGCGGGGCGGTGGCCTCGCTCAATTCCACCTGAAAGTCGCTGTCGCGCTTGGTCCGTGGCCGGTAGCTACCACCGAAGGTGATCATCACCGACCCGCCGACACTGTTCACTCCGCGTGCCGAACTGGTCTCCCGACCCGCGTTGAACACAGTGGCCACATCGCGCCCGTCGTTGCCGACCGCGATCGTGCCGTCGTTGAAGAACTGGACGAAGGTGCCGTTGTCCGCGCCCACGGTCGCGGCGATCGTGTGACCCTTTTCCGGGTCGAGCTCGAACTCCGCATCACACTGCTGCCGCCGATCCACCGGCCCCGGCGACCCGAGCGTGCGCCCGATCCCGAGCAGCACGGTCTCGCCGAGGGCGTTGTGCCGCTCGCGACCTTCTTCGGTCCATAAATGGCTGGTCGACCAAACCTTCACGCGCCCGTCATCGAAAAGCGACACCCGGTCGTCGGTGCCGTTGCTGATCAGATATTTCGCACTGTTGGGGGCCATACCCCCATCTTCCTCGCTTTCGCGGACCACGGTTACCGGTTCGCGGCCAAACTTCGCGATCGCGCCGTCAGAAGCTCTTGTGCGGCACCCCGACCGTGAGCCCACCGTCCACCACGAACTCCGCCCCTGTCGAGTACGACGACTCATCCGACGCCAGATACGCCACCAGCGCCGACACCTCATCCGCGTCCGCCGCCCGCTTCAACGGAATCTGCAGAAAATCCGCAGAAATCCCCTCGGTCATCGGCGTGGAGATCAACCCAGGATGCACCGAGTTCACCCGAATCCCCTGCGCCGCGAGCTCGAGCGCGGCGGACTTCGTCAACCCCCGCACCGCGAACTTGGTCGCCGTATACCCGTGCAGCCCAGGACTTCCCCGCATCCCCTCCACCGACGAGATGTTCACGATCGACCCACCGCTGGTCATCGCGGGCACCGCCGCCTGCATCCCGAGAAACGTCCCGGTCAGATTGATATCGATGATCCGCCGCCACTCGTCCAACGCGAAGTCCACGAGCCGATTCCCATTGACGATCCCCGCGTTGTTCACCAACACGTGCAGCCCACCGAACTCCTCGACGGCAGTCGCAACCACGGCACCCCACTGCTCCGGCTCCCGAACATCAAGGTGCCGATACACAACACCGAGTTCCTTTGCGACAGCGGCACCTTCGTCATCGAGCACATCCCCGATCACCACCGAAGCACCCTCAGCAACAAACCGCCGAGCGTGTGCGGCCCCCATCCCCCGAGCCCCGCCACTGATCACCGCAACCTTGCCGGCCAACCGTCCCACCGCACAACCTCCTCATCGATGTCTGGACACCGTACGAGGACAACGGTTTTCGCGAGGCGATATGACGACCGCGGGCGAAGATCAGCAGGCGATGTTCGCCGCGCCTGACCCTTCGAACGAAATATGCACGTGGTCATAGTGATTCTGCGTCGGGCTGCCGCGATCCTCCATGAAGGACCAGCCGTTGCCGTCGTTGTACCGCTGCTGCCAGATCACATACGTGACCCCGAAGCGCGCCTTGTTGGCCAACACGAAGTCCGCGATCGTGGTGCCCAGCGCGTAGTTCGACGTCATCACGTCCAGCGCCTGCCCCGCACCGTGGTCACCGTCGTAGCGACCGTGCGCACCACCGATATCGCTGACCCCGAACATCTTCTGCAGCAGGTTGCCCACCTGCGCCACGTGCGGCAGAGTCCCGTTGAACTCCGTCCCGCACAGCACCTTCACCTTCAACGCCGACAGCGCCGCCATCTCGTCGTCAGCCCGCACGATCGGCGCCGCCTGCGGTGCGTCGTGGATGGGCGCGGCCGCGATCGGGTCGGGCTCGATCGCGGAGGTCGTATGCGGTTCGACCGAAGCCACCGCCTCGACGTCGGCACCGGGCCGCAACGTCATCAACAACATTCCAGGGATGGTGGCGGCCAGACTGCAGACAGCCAGCGGCATACGACTCTTGGGAGCCGACGGTTTGCGATGCGAAGCAGTCACGTTGTAGATCACCAGTCATTGTCGAGAACAGGTCACTGAAAGATTACGAAATGGTCGCGGAAAAGTCACGCCCAGACGCACACTACACAGTCGGACCAGCATCTATCACCGAACGCGATCCCGCAATCCTTGCGCCGCGTGTCGTTACAGTTGCCCCGACGGTGCGTCGCCGCCACCCGCGAACCCCGCTCGCCGCAAAGGTTGCTGACCTGCGATGCGTCACCGATCCGCGTTGCTAGGGTCGAATCGTGAGCGACGCATCGGCCCCCGCGAGCCCGTTCGGCAATGTCAGCCCCTTCCGCGACACCCACCGTTCGCGTCGCCGAGCACCCCGCACCGACGTGGTGACCTTCGAAGTCCGCGTCACCCTCGCCGACACGATGCCCCCGGTCTCGCGCACCCTCGCGGTGGCCTCGGACCTGTACCTGGACGAACTGCACGACATCATCCAAACCGCGTTCGGCTGGAACGACTCCCACCTGCACGGCTTCAGCAGCGACCCCCACTACTACGGCACCGATTTCGAGCAATACCTGTGCCCACAACAGGTAGACCTCGGCGACGCACCCGGCATCCCCGAAGAGCAGGTGCGCCTGGACGAGCTGTTACGCAAACCCACCGACACCCTGACCTACTGCTACGACTTCGGCGACAACTGGCTCCACACCATCACCCTGAACCAGATCACCGACCGCACCCCCCACGATCACCGAGCCGTCTGCCTAGCCGGCGGCCGCCCCGCCCCCGCCGAAGACAGCGGCGGCCCCCACGGTTTCGAAATGCTCGCGGCAGCCAACAACCCCGAGCACCCCGCCCACACCGCCGCCCGCAACCACATCGCCGAGCTCTACGGCCCCGAAACCAACCCCGCCGACTGGGCCCCCACTCCCCTCGACATCGACGCCGTGAACCACAACCTCACCACCTTCGGCACCGGCCCCACAACCCGCACCGGCGAAGCCAACACCCCGATCCCGACCCCACTGCTCCCCCTGATGGCAGCAGTCCCCCACCCACTACGCCGCTCCCTCCAACGAATGATCAACGCCGCCAACCTGACCGACCCCATCACCCCCGACCTGGCCGACGCCACCGAATTCGCGAAACCCTATGTCCGCCTACTGAACCGAATCGGCAACGGCGTAAAACTAACCGCCGCAGGCTATCTCCCACCCGCGGTAGTCCACGACATCTTCACCGACTTCGGCTTCGACAAATCCTGGATCGGCAAAGGCAACCGCGAAGACCTCACCCCCCAGGTAGCCGACCTCCGCCAATCACTGACCCGCCTCGGCCTACTACGCAAACACACCGGCAAACTCCTCCCCACCAAACTCGCCACCACCACCCACCACAACCCAATCCTGCTGTGGCACCACATATCCCAACGCTTCCCCGCCGTCATCGGCCCATCCCCACGCAAAGACCGCAGCTTCGAACACGAGGCCCTAGCCCTCCTGATGCTGGCCATTGCCACCGGCGCCGACCATCCCGTAGACACCATCGCCCCCACCTTGACCACCGCCGGCTGGCGAATCCACGGCGAACTGGTCACCCCCGGCACCGTCTACGGCCTGATCCACGAAAACATCGACCTACTGATCCACAGCGGCCACCTGATCACCCACCGCCGCTACGACCCTTCCCCCACCGTCAGCGGCCCACCCGCCCGCGACTTCGCGAGGGCGGTTCTGGCGTCGACCCTCTGACTCGGGAGGTCAACTCCCCCGTCGAGCAACCCTCGAATATCCGGCGCACTCAACTCGTTGCCGAACGCCGCCGAAACTGCGCCAATTTCTCAGCCTCGCCGTCCTTTTCGATGGGCTCGGCGTAGTTGTCGGCGAACATGGTCGGACTCGGAAACAGCCCCGGCGCTACGCGGAGACCAATTCCGTCCCATCCCAGGTAAATCGGGCGGTGGTCACCGCGTCACTCCCGTCACCAGTGACGATCTGGTGGATCGCGATCCCGCTGAGCTCGGAGTACATGCACCATTCGTGGTCCGAAGTGAGGATCAGGTCGAGGTCGAGGGCACCCAAGAGCGCGAAGATCTGTCCTCGGTTGACCGTGTCTACACCGACGAACACTTCGTCGAGCATGATCACCCGCGGGGCGGACGGCGTGGCTTGGTAATGCGCGGCGACGGCTGCGAATAGTGGCAGGTGCAAGGCGATCGCCTTCTCACCGCCAGACAGCGCGCCATGCAGTTTCTTAGTGAGTTCCTGGTAGCCCTCCCCTTTGCCGCGGTCGATCCGGACGATGAACTGGTGCCAGGCCGTGTAGTCGAAGACGCGCGCCAACTGCTGCTCCCAACTGGTCGCGCTGTCGTCAGCTTTGGCTTCGTCGATGCGGTCACGCAGGAATTGGTGCAAAGCCTCGCGTTCGCGGTCGTCGAGGTGAACCGGGTTCTTGAGCAGCAATGCGCGGGCCGCTGTGGTGCCGGCGGGCAGATCCTTGCCCACTCACCACTCGAGCTGCACAGCCACATCCGACGCTGTACGCACGCGCGCCAGTCGTTCGTTCATCGCCTCGACCAGTTCGTTCGCGTTGCGAATACGCGCGGCGAGGTGGCGGCGGGTGTCGCCGGTCAAAGTTTTGTCGAACAGGGTGCGCTCTTGCTCGGTGATGTCGTTGCGGCTCTGTTCGGCTTCGCGGTGCAGGATCCGCTTCAGCTCGGCGGCGCCGACCCGGATTCCGTCGATCACGGCGGCGAAGATTTGGACGTCCCCAGCGTTTTCCAGATCGAGGTCGGCACGCGCGCTGAGTACCGCTCGGCACTCGTGCACGGAGCTGGATAACCGATTGAACGCGCGACTGACACTCTCCCTGGTGTGCGACACAGTCGGCCACGCCGCAGTGAGCAAGCGAGCTGCTTCGAGTGCGGCCCGAACACCGTCGGATCCCTCCAGGGTTTCGCGGAATCGATCCAGGTCGGCGAACTCGGTGTCCGCGGGCAACGTGCCGCCCGCCAGTACCCGGAAGCGGCGTGCCGCAGCATCTCTGGCTTCGACAGCAACCAGGTGCGCTTGCCTGTCGTTGCCTGATTGCGCGAGCCACACCGCCCGCCCACTCCCGAGCCGGTGATGCAACGCCCGCCACAGCGGCAACAACCCGGGCGACAGCGCCGCGACAGAAACCGTCGACATGGTGTCGACCTCCCTTCACCAGCAGCCACCGTATCGAGATCATCGATCATGACCGACCGTTCCGGGATACCTACTTCGGTTCGATGACGAAATCCGCCACCCGTCCGGCCGGGTCGAACCGGTCGAGCACGTCCTCGGACATCCTGCCCGCCTGCCGGCGAGCGTCTTCAAATGCTTTGACCGCCTTACCCCACCGCTCGAACGCGGCCTGACGTGACGTCCCCACCGCTTTGCCGACCTGCTCCCAGGTGGCCCCTGCGATCCGCGCCGTGGTGACAGCACCACCGAGGTCGACGTTGGCCGCACGCCGGATCCGCAGCTTCGTCAGTTCCAACTGTAACTTTCGTCTCCTTTCTGACGAGCGCGAGCCGTCGCCACTGAATTTGAACCTATCGTCCAGTAGTTCCTTTCCCAGTCGATCGCAATGCTCGATGAGCAGCAGATTCAGTTCCGATGCCGCTCTAGCTATCTCGCCCTCTCCTGGAAATTCCACTGCCACGCCCTGTCGATCGCTACCTGAATTCACCTGTCAAGCCTAGCTTGACACAGTTAACTATCACTCGCTGCCCAATTTGCTGGTCCCATGCCAGTGCCATGCAGATGACCGCACCGGGCCGCCGTGCCTCGCATCGCAGCCTCCGCAGTATCGCTATTATCAGAAGTGATGTTAATCACAGCAATACTGGGAACTTTGATCTCGATTGCCGCTACCTTCACAATCTGCACACCCTCGACCTGCGCCTCGAGGCCATAGCTAGACACGTCGCAGCATTCCAGACTTTTTGGTCCGAAGTTATTGGTCCGTGATCTTGTCCGGCGGTGGCGCTACAGTCTCCAATTGCGACGTTGCGTCTGCCGAATGCCCTGCCCGCGAACAGGTTCGATGTGGACGCGGCACCGTGTTCCGCCCCATGCAGGGGGCGGAACACGGCTATCGGCGGTCCGCGGCGACGTGCCCATCTCCGGCTCACCACGCGGAGCTCTGCCGTTGTCGACGATATCGGTTCGGTGTGTGTTCGATCAATCGAACACCGGTGATATCCAGCGCGGCCGTGCTTCGACACGATCGATTGGAAGGTCACCGCAGTGCCGCTCGACGACGCAGGTCCCACCCTGCCACTCTCCAACGTGTGCTCCGATCCAATGCGCGCCGAACTGATTTCGCTGTCGCTGGACAGCGTGCAGAATCCTTCGGATCTGGTTTTCGCGCTCCGACTGCTGCACACCGCCACCTCGATGCCGCCGGGCGATATCGCCATTGCCTCGGGGGTCGCTCTCGCCGACATCGAGGCGCTGCTGCGTGGTCGGCTAGTACCGTTGTCGCACAACGACTTCCTCACCGTTGTCGGTGTACTCGGTGTCAACGACGCGAGGCCGTGGGAGCTCGCGTGGCACCGCGCCATGACCCAGCTCTCGCGACGACCGCGCGCACTCGACCGCCACGCGGAGAATCCGCCAAGTCCGGATCAGCAGTTCTACAGCGAGTACCTACAGCAAACGCTGGCGCACGCGAATCGCTCGTTCAACGTCGCGATGACGATCACGACAGTTGCCGCGCTACTGTCGATCGCCGCCATCATGGTGGCCCTGTTCAGCGACAACCCCGGCAGCTCGCTGGCCATGGCCGCTATCAGCCTGTTCTCCACTGGCGCGGGATCGGTGGTTACCCGGCACGCGAATCGAACCCGTGCGAGCCTTACTCATCAGGCAGAACGCGTTGATCAGGCGATCCGATTCGATCGCAGCTACGTCTACGCCACGAACCTCATCGCCCAGGTCGAGGATCCGGTCCTGCGCGACGAACTCCACTCGCTGGCGACCTTGTGCGCGCTCGGCCTGCCCCCATCGGAGTGAGGATATCGTCGTAGGGTTCCCCGTTCGGCGGGCCGGCGTGAGGATATCGCCGTTCCCGCTGAGCGGTCCGCCAAATGCGCGGTCCGCCAAAATCAGCGGCGTCCATCACGCGCAACGGCGAGCTCGATAGCCAGCGAGATCCCGCTCCTGCTGTCAAGATCAACTTCCAGTCGTTCTTTTCTCTCGGAGTTGTGTGTGAAGACAGCAAAATCGGACCGATTGCAGCGAGCGGTTCGGGCCGTTCTCCACAGTGGCCCGCAGACAACCCCCGCGCTGGTCGCGAGCCTGGCAGAACTAGCGATCAGGACCGATTCGAGCACATTGTTCCTGGAGTGCAAGGAGTTCGGCGTAGCCACCTATGACGAGGTGGCTGATGTCTGGTCAGCTCCGGGAACGGTTCGTCTGGAGAAGGCGGCGCGGCCGGAACGGCTCGAGGCCGACCGCCTGAGGCAACAGCGCAAGGTGCCATCGGTTGCGGCCGCCGACAGCGAGGAGCTACGTCGCCTTCGCGATTCTGTGATCGACCCCGCACCGGCTGAGGCCGTCACCGTGTTTCCGGTCGATCCCGATTGGCCCGCGACCGCACGAGCCGCCTACGCGGCGCTGCAGGACGAGCATTCGGAGGTCACCCGCAGGCGTAGCCAGGCCGATGTACCGCTGATCGCCGGTGAGCTGGTCGAGAAATCCGCACATCGGGTGATCGTTCGATACGAGATTCAAAGCGGGGACAGCATCCGTGAAGGGTCGAACGCCTCACTTCTACCCAGCGAGATAGGTAGTGGCACCGGAGACATCACCGTGGAAGTGCTGACCCAGTTCGGTTCTGAGATCACCTTGCAGCTTCCCGCCGACAGCACCTTTCCCACCACCGCACGCCTGCGCTGCGATCTGACGTGGCTGGTATCCAGACAGCGCGACACATTCGCTTCCTTGCTGGCCGAGAACCGCCCCGGTTTCTGCAGTACCGCGGCGCTGGCCACGGTCAGTTCCGTGGGACTGCGCGAAACGCTGCCGCTGCCACCCACGTCTCCGGTGTCGGGCCTCAACGATCAGCAGTGCCTGGCGGTCGCGCACGGTATGCAACCGCGCCTGACCTGGCTGTGGGGTCCGCCCGGCACAGGCAAGACCACCACGCTCGCAGCGCTGCTGGCCGAACTGCTCGATGCGGGTAAGACTGTGCTGCTGACCGCACCGACCAACGCGGCCGTCGACGTCGCGCTCAACGCACTCATCAGGCGCCGCCCCGCGTTCACCACCGGCGATATCGCGCGTGTAGGTGTCACAGAAGACCCCGTGCTGCTCGGACGGCCGACACCGGTGACCGTGGACGAGATCGCCGCGGCACAGGGCGCCGCGCCGGCACAGCGACTGGTGGAAGTGCGCGGTGAACTGGCCGATCTGAACAAGCGTGCCGAGGTGGCCACCAAGACCAAGTCCCCCGACCGGCTCGCGTTGACCCGCAAGATCGCCGACCTGACCGAATTCAAGAACGAGCTGGACAAACTCGTCGGCGAAGTCCGTGACCAGGTCATCCGCAAGGCTCGACTGGTTGCCTGCACCACCCACCAAACCATCTTGAAAGACCTGTACGCCAAGAACTTCGACACTGTCATCATCGATGAAGCGAGCATGGTCTCAGCGGCGCTGGCAATGCTTGTGGCCGGTGCGGGCACCGGTCACACAGTCATCACCGGCGATTTCCGTCAGCTCTCGCCCATCGTGCAGTGCACGACGGCGGGCGCCAAAGAATGGTTGGGCAAAAGCCCTTTCGAGAAGTCCGGCGTTGCCGATGCCGTTCGCACCGGTCGACTGCCCGGCAATCTCGTTGCGCTGCAACAACAGCACCGTATGCGACGTCAGATCGGCGATGCGATCGGCACGGCCTTCTACCCCGAGATCAACCTGCGCACTGCACCGAGCGTGCACGCCCGACCTGCCCGCACCGTCGCCTCCTCCCAACCACAACTCGTCATCGTCGACACGGCAGGTTTAGCCGCGCCTGTCGCCCGACGGGGAGGGGCCACCTCCCGATACAACCTGGCGCACGCCCAACTCGCCGCGAACATCCTGCATGTTCCGCTCACCACCGCACAGGTACCGGCGGCGGTCGGCCTGATCAGCCCGTTCGCTCCGCAGGCCCGACTGCTCCAAGCGTTGACCGCTACCGACGATCCGGTCGGGCTCGCGTCGACCGTGCACCGCTTCCAAGGCGGCGAGACCGACATCGTGCTCTATGACGTGGTCGACACCACCGCCATGAATCTGAAACCGCATAGCTGGTTCACCGAGACCTTCACCGGCAGCGAGGGCGCTCGCCTGCTCAATGTCGCGATGAGTCGCGCGCGTGAACAAGCAATCCTGTTGGCGGACATGGCCTACCTACGCACCAGTTGCCCCGCAGGCACACCGGTTCGCCGATTCTTCACGCACATGGCCGACTTCGCACTGGTGCAGGATTGGCGCGTTGCCGCCGAATTCGAGGGGCCTACGGCCGTCCAAGGCACCCTCGCACCGGTTCTCGCCGACATCGCGGCGGCTACCGAATCGATTGATATCTTCACCGCCGCCACCGACGGTGCCCTGACCGGAGACATCGTGAAACTCGTGCAGTCGCTGCCCGATTCGGTCACGGTGTCGATCTGGTACCGCGCCGATGATCCGACCAGCGGCCCTCGCGTGGAAACACCGCTGCGCCACCACCACACGATGCTTCATCCGCTGCGGCCCGTCCGCGAGTCCTGCATCATCGCCGATTCCACGGTGTGGTCAGCTACCGGCCCCATCCTGGGCAGCAACCCTGGCACCCTGCTGCGCACAGTTCACCCAGCGTTCGCTGACGCCTTACGTCGCCTCCAGCTGCGACGCTCGGTCCGCGACGCCCCTGGCACAGGCCAGCATGGGGTGCTGTGCGCCTGCGGACGCCTGCGGGTGCGGGAAGAGATCAATGGCGGGCCGCGCTCGGGAGTGCTCAGCGTTTGCATAACCTGCGGTGATTAGTTGCGATCCGGTCGGACCGTGCTCGCTAGCGATTCGCGGCCCGAATGTGGTCGATCATCGCAGCCAACCGCACCACCCGCTGATCCTGGTCACCGTGCCAGGTCGCGAGCTGTCCGTGCAGCCGCCGCAGCCGGGTGAGCGCGGAGCGCACGTGTCCGCTCGCGACCTGGGCGAGCGCGAGCTGCTGTTGGCATTGCATCACCTGGTCGTCATAGGGTCCGCGTTCGGCGGTCAGGTCGTCGATCAGGTCGCTGTACAGCGAACTCGCCTGGTGGTGGTCGCCCGATTCCGCGCACAGGTCGGCCAATCGCATCCGCGCATCGATCACGTCGGCATCGCGGGCCCCCAGTCGGGGAAAGGCCACCCCGAGCGCGGTCCTGAGTTCACCGATGGCGGGCACGTACCGCGATTCGTCGGCGAGATCGCGTGCGTGCCGCAACGCCCGGTAGAGGTCGCCGCGCGTGAAATCGGCTGCGGGTGGCGCACTTCCGCCCCCCGGAGGCGAGTCGCTGTGTTCGTTGATTCCCGACGATCCGCCGAGCGCGGTCGCGTACATCCGTGCGGGACTGCCCGGGTTCGGGCAGTCGAGCAGGTCGTCGAGCGCTCCGATGTAGCGCACCAGCACGGTGTGTACCGCGGTCGCGTCGGCGGGACGGTGCCGGTGGTCTTTGGCGAGCATCGTCGCGATCAGCACCGACAGTTCCTCGGGAACGTCGGCGCGTACCTGGTCCAGCGGCGGTGGAATCAGGCCGTTCTGGTTCATCATCGTGTCCACCAGCGAGGCACCCCCGATGGCACGTTCACCGCTGAGCAGTTCGAACAGCACCAATCCGAGCGCGTACAGATCGGTTTGCGGTACCACTTCCTGCACGTTCACCTGTTCGGGAGCCATGTATTCCGGTGTCCCGATCCCGTCTCCGGGCCTGGTCAGCCGCGGGCCTGCGGAGTCGAGGGCGATGGCGATGCCGAAGTCGAGTACCCGGACCGTGCCGTCCGAGCACAGCATCAGGTTCGACGGTTTGAGATCGCGGTGAAAGATGCTGTGCCCGTGGGCTTCTGCGAGCACGGCCGCGGCCTGGGCACCGATGCACGCGACCGCGCCCACCGACAACCGACCGTAGGTGGCCAGCACGCTGTCCAGCGTCACGCCGTCGATGTACTCCATGACCAGGTAGGGCTGTTCTTCGGCGTCGATGCCCGCGTCGTAGACGGTCGGCATCCCTGGATGACTCATCCGCGCCATCAGTTCGGCTTCGCGGGTGAATCGACTACCCCAGGCCGGGTCGTCGGCGAGGTGGGCGTGGATCAACTTCACGGCGACGCGACGCTTGAGCTGGCGGTCGAACCCGCGAAACACCTTGCCCATTCCGCCGCGGCCGATGAGCTCGATCAGTTCGTACCGCTGCGCGACGATCTTCGGCGGCACCGGTCAGCTCCGCCCCGGCACGGCAGCGCCGTCGCCGTGCGGTGTATCCAAGCGACCGGACACGAGCCCGGCCAATCCCTGCCGCACCACCTGTTCGACCGCGATGCGTTGGCGACGCCAGATCTGTTCGAACTCGATCAGTTCGGCGACGGCCGCTCCT
This sequence comes from Nocardia sp. NPDC058640, assembly GCF_042716995.1. Lineage (NCBI taxonomy): Bacteria > Bacillati > Actinomycetota > Actinomycetes > Mycobacteriales > Nocardiaceae > Nocardia > Nocardia sp. NPDC058640. The sequence continues at coordinate 70,257 of NZ_JBHXRG010000006.1, read as the reverse complement.
CGCCGCCGCTGCTGTGCGATCGGAACGCGGGGAAACAGCACCGGATACAGGTCGAGCATCTTGCCGTCGGCGTCGTCGGACGCGGCGCGCAGCACGCCGGCCAGGAAGTCCGGATCGATCACCGCGGGCTTTCCGCGAAGCACGACGATTCCGGGCCCGAGCAAAACCGACTCGACACTGACCCGCACGACAGCCGGCCCACCCGACACCACCACCAGAACGTCACCGGGCTCGGACACCACCGCGCCCGGCGCCGCGGCATCGCCGGTCTTGCTCGGCCCGCGCCCGACGCGAACATCCTTGGCACACAACATCTGCGCGCCGCCGGTGTTATCGGCGACCGTCGGCGGCGATTCGCGCACCGTCAGTGCTCCGGCTCCGACCAGCTCCCCCAGCGATACCGTTTGCGCGCTCGCGGTGCCCTGACACAGTGTCGGAGGTTCCGCCGGCCGGTCGGCGAGTACCGCCGCACGGGCGGCCGCGTAGTCGTCGGCAATCCGACGATCATCGCCGCCGTGCTGCGTCGGCACCTGCGCCGAACCCTGTGCCATGATCGGCCACCTCCGCTGTCGTTGTGCCGCAACTACATCATGGAACCGTAACAAGGGCACGCTGGCTCCGACTGCCCCGAGCTCGAGGCTCCTGTGTCCAAATCGAACACCAGACCCATCCGTTGACATAGTTTTCACTTGCCTATACTGTTGGCGACAACATCAACGAACCACGGTCGCGCACCGTTCTAAACATGCAGAACGACGAATTGCTCCCAAACGGGTACTAAATTGGACCCTCTTACCGCCGACCCACCAGGAGTACCCCTGATGACCCATGCCGTCGAGCCCCGCCCGCTCAACGTCGCCCCCGGCTCGATCGTCGTGGTCCGTGACGAGGAGTGGCTGGTCACCTCGGCAGAACAGGGCTCCGACGGCTGGCTCGTGCGCGTGCGCGGCCTGTCCGAACTGGTCGCCGACACCACCGCCACCTTCTACGACAGCCTCGACAAAATCCAGGTCCTCGACCCCGCGAAAGCCCACGTCGTCCCCGACGGCTCGTCGGGCTACCGCAATTCCCGCCTGTGGCTCGAAGCGCTGCTGCGCAAAACCCCCTTCCCCTACGGCGACCAAACCCTCACCGTGTCCACCCGTATGCTCGCCGATTCGCTGGGCTACCAGCGCGCCGCCGTCGCCAAAGCCCTTGACCCCCAGCATATTCGCCCCCGCATCCTGCTCGCCGACGCGGTCGGTCTCGGCAAGACCCTCGAGATCGGCATGATCCTGTCCGAGCTGGTGCGCCGTGGCCGGGGTGAGCGCATCCTGATCGTCACCCCCAAGCACGTCCTCGAGCAGATGCAGCACGAACTGTGGTGCCGCTTCGCCCTGCCGTTCGTGCGCCTGGACTCGACCGGCATCCAGAAGGTCCGCCAGAAACTGCCGGCCACCCGCAACCCGTTCACCTATTACAAGCGCGCGATCATCTCCATCGACACCCTCAAAAGCCCCCGCTACAAGGCCCATCTGGAACGCCAGCACTGGGACGCGGTGGTCATCGACGAGTCGCACAACCTCACCAATGTCGGCACCCAGAACAACGAGCTCGCCCGCGTGCTCGCCCCCAACACCGAGGCCCTGATCCTCGCCTCGGCCACCCCGCACAACGGCCGCGAGGAATCGTTCGCCGAACTGCTGCGCCTGCTCGACCCCACCGCGGTGGCCGCCGACGGCTCGTTCACCAAAGAGGATGTGCAGAGCCTGCTGATCCGCCGCCACCGTCACCACGAGGAAGTAGCGGCCGAGGTCGGCAGCGACTGGGCCGAACGTGCCGAGCCGGTGCACATCCCCGTGACACCGTCGGCCGCCGAAGATGCTGTCGCCCAAGAACTCTCCCAGGTATGGCTGCACCCCCAGGTCGGCAGCTCACCGTATTCGGGTGAGACGAAGGGCCTGTTCCCCTGGACCCTGGCCAAGGCATTCCTTTCCTCGCCGGCGGCCCTGCGTGAGTCGATCAACCAGCGCAGCGAAAAGTTGCGCAAGGCAGGTCTCAACACCCCCGAAGAGCGCACCGAGTACGCCGCACTGACCACCCTCGGCGACCTCAACGACAAGGCGTTCACTGAGTCGGCCGGTAAGCAAGCGGCCCTGGCCGATCGCCTGCGCAAGATCGGCGTCGGCCCGAAGTCGTCGATGCGCGCGGTCGTGTTCGCCGAACGCGTGGCCACCCTGAAATGGCTCACCGATGTGCTGCCCGCCGCGCTGGGCTTGAAGCCGGAGAACATCGCTATGCTGCACGGCGGCCTGTCGGACGTGGAGCAGCAGGCGATCGTCGAGAGCTTCAAACTCGAGACCTCCCCCATCCGAGTCCTGGTCACCGGCGACGTGGCGTCGGAGGGTGTGAACCTGCACGCCCAGTGCCACCACTTGATCCACTACGACATCCCGTGGTCGCTGATCCGCATCGAACAGCGCAACGGCCGCGTCGACCGCTACGGCCAAAAGTTCCCGCCGGTGATCTCCTCGCTCATCCTGGAACCGTCGGACCCCGAGTTCTCCGGTGACCTGCGCGTGCTGTCGCGCCTGCTCGAGCGTGAGAACCAGGCCCACACCACCCTCGGCGATGTCGCGTCGCTGATGGGCAAACACAGTGTGAGCGACGAAGAGTCAGCGATCCGCGACGTCCTGGCTCGCAAGGCCGACCTCGACACCCAGGTCAAGACGGTCGAAGACGTCCTCGACGGCGACGATCTCGATTCCTTCTTCGCCCAACTCGACCAGGATTTCACCCCCGCGCTGCCCGAGCTACCCCGCCAGAGCCTGTACCCCGACGACATCAGCTACCTCGACGAAGCCCTGCGCGCCTCCTTCAAAGACGTCCCCCACGCCTCCCCCGACAAAGGCGGCGTCGGCTGGACGGTGCACGCCAATCACGGTATCGCCGAGCTCATTCCGCCCAAGGACCTGCAGCAACGCCTGGCCCAGCTCCCCCAGAACTATCGCGACAAAGGCCAGATCGACAAGCGCCTCAAGCTCGCCACCTCCACCCAGGTCGGCAACACCCAACTCATGGCCGCCCGCCAGGGCAAAGGCATCAACGACACCACCTGGCCCGAAGCCCACTACCTCGGCCCCCTGCACCCTGTCCTCGACTGGGCCAGCGACCGCGCACTGTCGGCTCTGGGCCGCAACCAGATCTTCGCCATCCGCGGCGAGGTCGACGCGGTCACCGTCGTGTTGATGGGCACCCTGATGAACCGCCGCGGCCAGCTCGTATCCCGCGTGTTCTCCACCGTCGAGTTCCCCGACCCCGAGCGCCCTCACTTCGCGCTGCCCAGCCCGCTGGAGAACCTCGACTTCCTGCTCACCCGAACAGGTTTGAAGCCCAACACCGCCAATCCCGGCCCGATCCCCGATCCGGACCGCTTCCAACAGCTGATCCCCATCGCGGTGGACAAAGCCACCCAGTCGATGAAACTCGTGCTCGACCACCAGGAACGCGCCGCCACCGAACGCCTGGACCAGTGGCGCCAACGCGCCAACCGTTGGCATTCCGGCGCCGACCAACTCGAGCTGTTCGGCACCCAGCGCAAGAAGGTCGACAAGTACGCCCAACGGATCGCCGAAGAACAACGCCTCGCCGAATCCCTCGCCCCCACCCAGCAATTGGTGCGCCCCCTGCTGGTGATCGTCCCCGGAAAGGACCAGTAATCATGGCCTCTTTCGATTCCATCGTCGTCGGCGAGGATTGGATCTCGGAGCATTACTTCACCACCGATTCGGTGAAGGAGTCGTTCCACGGCAAGGTCATGGAGCTGCGCAAGGCGTGGGACGCCGAGGCCAAGGAAGGCCGCAAGACTGTCCGCAGCTCGTTGCTGTCCGCCGCCGGTGAGCTCCACACCGCGTTGGGTGCCCTGGCCGAAAACCCCGAGGCCGCACCCAAAGCCCATGCGGCCGTGCGCACCACGTTCGGCTTCGACGGCGAACTGACCCCTTTCACCGCCGAACGCGCCGGCTCCGAACTGCTCATCCCCGACGCCGCCCTCGCCGGAACCCCGAATGTGCTGTTCCTGCAAGCGAACCCCGTCGAGTCGATCGAAGACTTCCTCGGCACCGGCACCCTGATCACGCCCGCCGTCGAGGACAACAAGCCGCTCGAATCAGCGTCCAAGGCAGTCTCCGCCGCCTTCCGCTCCGACACCCCACCGGCATTCGTCGTGGTCCAAGGGGGCCGTTGGCTCGTGCTCGCCGAAGCCGAACGCTGGGCCGAAGGCCGCTACCTCGCAATGGACCTGCTGGTCGTAGCCGAACGCCGCCACGACGCCCGCGGCGGCGAAATCGACCGCGCCGCAGCCATCTTCGGCCATCAGGCGTTGAAGCCCGACGCCGACGGCAACATCTGGTGGACCGGCGTGCTCGAAGACTCGGTGAAACACACCGTCGGCGTCTCCAAGGACCTCCGCGAAGGCATCCGCCTCTCCATCGAAATCATCGCCAACGAGGTCGTGCGCCGCCGCCGCGAGGCCGACCTCCCGATGGACAACATCGACGGCAACGAACTCGCCAAGCACTCCCTGCGCTTCCTGTACCGAATCCTGTTCCTGCTCTACGCCGAAGCCTCCCCCGAAATGCAGGTCCTGCCCACCGGCACAGCCGAATACGAAGAGGGCTACGGACTGGACCGCCTCCGCGAACTGACCCTCACCGAACTCGTCTCCCCCCACGCCCGCACCGGCACTCACCTCTACGAGTCCCTGGCAAAACTATTCTGGTTGGTGGAAAACGGCCATACCCCGACCGTGCGCGAGAACGTCACCGATGATCCCGCCCCCGGCCTCGAATTCAACCGTTTGCGCGCAGACCTGTTCTCTCCCAAGGCAACCGCGCTGATCGACGAGGTAGGCCTCGGCAACGAAGCCACCCAACAGGTCCTCGCCCACCTGCTGCTGACCAAGGAATCCAAGTCCCGCAAGGGCGCCGACCGCGGCTTCATCAGCTACGCCGAACTGGGCATCAACCAACTAGGCGCGGTCTACGAGGGCCTGATGTCCTACACCGGCTTCTTCGCCGAAGAAGATCTCTACGAAGTAGCCAAAGACGGCAACCCCGAGAAGGGTTCCTGGGTGGTCCCGGTACACCGAGCCGACCACCTCTCCGAATCCGACTTCGTCCGCACCGAAGACCCCACCACCGGCGAAAAGAAGCCCGTCCTCCACCCCAAGGGCACCTTCGTCTTCCGCCTCGCCGGCCGCGAACGCCAACAGTCCGCCTCGTACTACACCCCCGAAGTCCTGACAAAGTTCGTCGTCTCCCAAGCCCTCGAGGAACTCCTCGACCAAGACGACCACCGCACCACCCCCGAAGAAATCCTCTCCCTCACCATCTGCGAACCCGCCCTCGGCTCCGGTGCATTCGCGATCGAAGCAGTCCGCCAGCTCGCCGCCGAGTACTTGAAGCGCAAACAAGAAGACCTGGGCGAACTGATCGACGCCGACCAGTACACGATCGAACTCCAAAAGGTGAAGGCCCACATCGCCATTCACCAGGTCTACGGCGTCGACCTCAACGCAACAGCCGTCGAACTAGCCGAAATCTCCCTCTGGCTCGACACCATGGTCGCCGGCCTACAAGCCCCCTGGTTCGGCCTCCACCTCCGCCGAGGCAACTCCCTGATCGGCGCCCGCCGAGCGGTCTACACCCCCACCGACCTCACCAAAAAAGCCTGGCTCAAAACCGTCCCCAAGGACGTCCCCCTCGGCACCCAAATCGGCGCAGGCATCCACCACTTCCTCCTCCCCGCCGAAGGCTGGGGCGCAATAGTCGAGACCGCCGAAGCCAAAACATACGCCCCCGACCAGCGCGAAGAACTCCGCCTCTGGCGCAACGAAATCCGCAAGTCTCCCTCCAAAGACATCACCAAACGCCTCGCCTCCCTCGCCCAGCGCGTGGAAACCTTGTGGGAGTTCACCCTCCGCCGCCTGACCATCGCCGAGTCCGAAATCCGCCGTGACCTCCACCTGTGGCGTAGCGAACCCATCGACCATGTCCCCGCGGTCACCCGCGAACAGATCGAAGCGATGCTGAACGACGAGAACGGCCCCTACCAGCGGTTGCGTCGTGTAATGGACGCCTGGTGCGCACTCTGGTCGTGGCCAGTCACCGGCGACATCGCCGCACCAGACTGGGACCAGTGGGTCGGCGGCCTCGAAGCTATCCTCGGCACTACCGCCAAGGCGGGCAAGTACGAAAAGTACGGCCAAACCAGCTTCGCCTCCGACCTGGACTGGTCCGAACTTGACGTCGCCGAAGATAACGACCGAGTCTTCGCCCAGGCCAAGTCCGCCGAAATAGCTGCCAACGAGTTCCCCTGGCTGAACATCGCTTCCAGCATTGCCGACACGCAGGGGTTCCACCACTGGGAGCTCGATTTTGCTCCGCTGTTCGTGGGCGGCGGGTTCGACTTGCAGGTTGGTAACCCACCCTGGGTACGTCCCGACTGGGACGAGGCCGGGGTATTGGCCGAATTCGACCCGTGGTGGCAACTGTCCCACAAACCCGCCGAGAGCGAGAAGAAGGCAAAATCCACGTGGGCGCTATCAGTTCCGGATGTGCGTACGATGTTTCTCGACGAACGTGCAGCGCAGGCTGGACAGAACCAGCATGTCCGCTCAGCAATTGATCGGCCGGTCCTCGCTGGATTGCAGCCGGATCTGTACCGCTGCTTTATGGAACGCACCTGGCGCTCTGCATCGCCCCACGGAATCACCTCGCTGATTCACCCCGAGAGCCACTTCACCGAAGCCCGCGCTCAGAATCTCCGCCGCGCCACCTACCGACGTCTCAGGCGCCACTGGCAATTCCGCAACGCATTGAAGCTATTCAATGAGATTGATAACGGTATCCAATACGGCATCCACGTCTACGGGCCCGACTCACCCATAAGCTTCCTGCAAAGCTCGGCACTTTACCACCCCGACGTCGCCACACGGTCCCTCCAAGCACGACGCTCAGGTCACGACACCTCTACCATCGTTCCGGGGGTCAAAGATCCTGACGGGAGATGGGATGTCCGACCCCATGCCGAACGTATCCTCGACATCTCCGAATCCGACCTTGCGGGCTGGGCAACACTGATCGACGAACCTGGTACCCCTGCCGCGGAAGCTCGAATGCTGTACCCGGTGAACCGGGCGAGCGCGGCCGTCCTCGACAGGATCGCAGTCGCGCCCAGGATCGCTGCGGTGCCGTTCAACTGGACTGTGGGATGGAGTGAACCAGGCGGGCGCAAACTCGGCTATTTTGAATCCAGATCTGCGGTACCAACGACCCTCGCAGAGACTATCCTGCAAGGTCCTCACATCACGGTTGCCTGCCCGATCTACCAGCAGGGCAACCCGACTATGCGGAGCATGAAAGACTATTCGGCGGTCGACCTCACCACAATTACGGCCGATTTCATACCCCGAACCAATTATCAGCTCTCCCGACCATTGCCCGAATTTCAGACTGCATATCCTCATTGGGATGGCAAGTCCAGTTCTTCATCCTTTAGACTAGCGTGGCGTCGGATGGCCGATCCGGCAACAGTCCGAACCCTCCACTCAGCGATTATTCCACCCGGACCTACACATATCGAAGGATTGTTTTCTCTAACTTTCGACAGCCTTCGTGACATAGCGCTAGCGGCCGGATTCACAGCATCAATTCTTAGCGACTTTCTAGTAAAGCTGACCGGCGTTGCCAATCTGACCATCGGTCTCATCGGATCACTTCCCCTGGTGAAGGGAAGCACCCTTGAGCAGGAACTTCTACTTCGTGTCCTACGCCTAAATTGCCTTGTCGGCGCATACGGCCCGATGTGGAACGAACTACATGATTCAAGTTGGACTTCGAGTACATGGGTACCCGGCATGAGGCCTGGCTACACACGTACGGATTCACTCGGCGATCCAGAACCAGTTTGGTCGTTGGATGCCCCCTTGCGAATCGACGCCGACCGCCGCCAAGCCCTAATCGAAATCGACGCCATCGTAGCCGTAATGCTCAACATCACCGCCGAAGAACTCCTAACCATCTACCGCACCCAATTCCCCGTCCTCCAAAAATACGAACGCGAAGCCCTCTACGACACCACCGGCCGCCAACTCCCCACCAAACTAGCCACCGAATACCGCAAAAAGGGAACACTGTCTCCCGCCGACCTAACCGTCGACGGAATCACCTATGTAGCACCGTTCACTGGCGTCGACCGCGAACGCGACATGCGCCTCTCCCATGAACACTTTTCCCGCCTCGCCGAGGCGCAAGCCATATAGGCGACCGGGCTGCACCCCAGGAGAATCACCGTCAATGGGCCCCCGCCCACAAAAACAAGAAGGGATCTTCACCATGTCAGAAAGCCCAACCTCCCATGGCCTCGGCGTCGGCCACGGAAGCTTGATCGAATACCCTGATGGAAGCGTCGAGTACCGGGCGACGGGAAAGTTCCTGCCCGCGTTCAGGGTTCGCATGCGAGATGTCGTGGGGTTCTCGGTGCGCCAGGTGACGCGCGACGACAAGAAGCGGCTGAAGGCTTCATCGCTCCAACAGGTACTTTCCGTGCAAGGGTCTGGCACCACCCTCGCCGAAGTCGCCATCAATCACGGCACGGCTCAGAAGATCGAGGATTGGTTCCACTCCCACCGAGACTTCGGCGGGCCGCGATCACAGGCACCCGTATCCCAGAGCCCGCAGCCGATGGGAACAGCCTCGATAGCGGATGAACTGATGAAGCTCGCCCAGCTCCGCGATGCCGGGGTCCTCACCCCTGCTGAGTTCGAAACGCAGAAGGCACGACTTCTCGGCTGAGCCAACGAGCCACGAGCGCTCGCCACCACCCGACTCGGACAGGAGATGAACATGGGCTTCTATGTTCGACAGTCGCTCAACGCCGGGCCGTTCCGGTTCAATCTGTCCCGGTCAGGTCTCGGCATCAGCGCCGGAGTTCCTGGATTCAGAGTCGGCACCGGACCACGCGGAAACTATGTACACGCAGGCGCGCACGGGGTGTACTACCGCGCGTCGCTGGGCGGTGCGCGCCCACCGAATACGATCCAACGAACCGCCTCCCACCGACCGAGCCCAACTCCTATTCCCATGGCCGACCTCACCGGCGCGGACGCCACCCAGCTTCTGCCCACCGGGCCGGGCGACCTGATCGACCAGCTCAACTCTGCCGCTGGCAAAGGCCGAACAGCCCCGTGGATCGGCGGCCTCCTCGGCGTACTCGTCCTCGCAACTCTGCCGTTCGGCCTGTTGATCTTGATTCTCGCGGTTCCGCTGGTCTGGTGGCTGGCCCTGCACGACCAGGCCAAGCGCAGCGTCGTTGTTTTCTACGACGTCACCGATCAACCCGCGGCATGGTTCGGTGCGCTCAACGAGGCGTTGATGGAATACGCGGCGTCGCAAGGAAAGTGGCGAGTCAATGCGCAAGGAGGGCTGGCCACGGTTCATCAGCGCAAGATCAACGGCAACGCCACCGGCCTGCTCGACCGAACCCCGGTGACAGTGAGTTTCGACCACCCGAAACACCTGGTCACCAACGTCGCCGTCCCGACCATTGCCAGCGGAGCAGACGCTCTCCACTTCCTCCCCGACCGCCTGCTCGTCCGCACCGGCAAGCACTACAGCGATGTCAGCTACGGAATGCTCTGGGTCCAGTCGTCCACTCGCCGGTTCATCGAATCGGATGCCGTACCAGCGGATGGCATCCGAGTAGACACGACCTGGCGGTTCGCCAACGTGAAAGGTGGCCCCGACCGCCGATTCAAGAACAACAGAATGCTTCCAGTCATGCAGTACGGAAACGTACGACTGGCGAGCAACAGCGGGCTGAACTGGGAACTTCAATTCTCCAGAGCCAACTCGTTCGATCGCGCGACTTCCGCCCTGCAGCACCCCCCGAACCTGCCTCAGATCTCAGGTGACATGAGACCTTGACGTCCGTCGTGATTCCGCCCGGAGTCGGCTCAACGAGCGGGTGGCGGAACGGGCCGAAATGCCGTGCGAGCCTGTCGAACTCGGTACATCCACTCGTGCGGATACAATACCTCCGCGCTCCCGCCAAGTGGCGCGAGCCGGAACTCCTTGTCGTTGGTTACGCAGTACTTACGGTGGCAGTCGTCGCCGATGCCGCAGCTCAGCTGATAGACCCGCCCGTCCTCCCAGTCCAGCGGCGGATGGAAGTTGCTGAAGTTGGGGTGGTCGCCAAAGGTGGCACCCGACGTTCGCTCGAAGACGAGCTCATGAACCACGTCGTAGACGACGTCCATCGCCGCGTCGCGATTCCAGCCGTAGGCTGACTGCAGCTTGTCGATGACAAGGTTATCGACGTGGTTGCTGGTGAAGACCTTCAGCGGATCCTTGCCCGCGAACATGCCGTCCTTGGCATGCCACATCGACAGCAAACTGTCGACACGCCGGTCCACGAACGGTCGGCTGAGGCTGCAGGCTCGTCGCTTTTGCCAGAGTTCTGTTCCGACAGCATCAAATCGCTCCCAGGTCGCCGGCTCCCCCAAACACACGGCCATATCGATACAGACGTTGGCGTCGAAAACCGCACCGTGGACATCGTATTGAGGAAGCGGCACCCACCGACTTTACCGCTACGGCCGCCGAGGACGAACAGAGCCAGCAGCAGCTTCAACGTAGCGCGTCGTCGATCGCTCGGATCGGCTACGACCGACCAAGTCGTCTTGATCGGGATGATAGAGGGGCTGTGAACGCTGAGCTTGCCGGATCGCTTCGTATGCGGCTCGACGTCGGGCGGTTTCCAGATTCCCGCACATTCGGGGGGCGGGACGACGCACCTCGACGTACTCGTCGTCGGCATGCGAGGACCGAGTCGGCGTCCTGGGCAGAAGGCCAGCGGTAGTCATGACATCAACCTCGTCGTTCAGTGGGCCAATGACGTCTTGATCAAAGCCTCAGTCTCGAGAATGCCAGCGTAGCCGCGATCTGCCCACATATAGACACCACCCCGCCGCATATGTGATCTATGTCACATTCAGCTGTGGAGAGTGTGATGGATCTTCTCAGCGAGCTTGCTAGCTTGGCAGCTGGTGGCGGTCACCTGGTCGGTTGCGTTCTCCAGCGGGATCCAGGGATCAGTGTTGACCCAATACGAGTCCACGAAGGTTCCGACCGCGGGATAGCTCGGCAACGATGACTCAACGGTGAGTTCGAATGGTGCGTAGGCGACACTTCGGCCCACTGATCGGGTCAACCGGGGGTGAACCTCGGCCTCGGTGATCACGCCGATCTCAGCTTGGTAGGTCCAACCACCATCGGCAACGCCGTCGATCAGCAAGGCGAAGTCGGACACACCCAATTCGGCTGCGCGGGAGATCATCGCTTGGGAGCCACGCAGGTGGGCGCTGATCGCCAGGTCCTCGATCGACTGCTCGGACTCGTCGATATCCCAACCGACGACGTGCTGGAACGCGGTCCCCACCGCGATGGTCTCGACGCCGAGTAACGACGCGACGGTGACAGCCACGTGTTCCACGCTGGGGCGGGCCGCTGGCTGCGTTTCGTCCATGGTGAAGGCATAGATCGAAATCCCCTCGAGATCGATCTGAGCTTGACCCCATCCGCCGAGGTCAACCCGAAGTCCAGTCGATCCGAGTGGTCGGAACCCACTCAACAGTCCAGCGTCATCGATCGCTTTGAGGACTACGGAACGCTTGTCCAGCAACTCGTATCGAGTACGGTCCCATCGACAGGTCAGCGTGACAGTGGTTGCGGGATACTCCCTCATTGAAGGGAACGTACCCGATCGTGTCAGCGATTCAGCGACAGGCGTCGAGAAACACTGAGCCCAGTCGGCGGTCAGGACCGGATCGACGCTCAGCCAAAGGAGCAGCAACTGCTCGACAGCGGTCACACAGCTTCAATAGTTACGTCCATGACGCGATAAGTAGATCGACCATCGACTGGGCAAGTTCAATGCTCGCGCTCCCGACTGTCGTAGCGGCTGACAGGCTGTGCGGATCGCCCAGTGCATCGTTGATCACGGCGCCCGCTTCCCGCGCCAAGAGAACCCCCGCTGCCGTATCCCACGGCTTGTTAGCCAGGATCACACAGCCATCAGTCCGCCCCTGAGCCAACCATGCGAGATCAAGCGATGCCGCGCCGAGCATTCGAACGCGCTCAGCCTGACCTGCAAGCGCCGCAGTCACTTTGAGCCGTTCGACATTCTTGCCCGGCGCATCTGGACCGACCGCGTAGTCACCGATCGACACCATCGCGGATGAGATCTGCCGGACGCCGCTCGCAAAGATCTGCTCGTCGTTCGCATACGATCCGCCCCCACGACTCGCATGGAACGCCTGGCCGAGAAACGGTGCCACGATCGCCGCAACGACAGTCGTGTCACCCCGCAACAACGCCAATGACACCGCGCACAAAGGGATTCCGTGGACAAAGTTCGACGTGCCGTCGATGGGGTCCAACACCCACCGATACTCGCCACCGACGTCGTGGCCTGCGCTTTCCTCACCGAGAAACGAAAAGTCCGGCGTCGCAGCGGCGAGATACTCCCGGACCGTGCGTTCGATCTCGAGGTCCAGATCGGTGACGTAGTCACGGTCGCCCTTCAGCCGCACGGTGGCGGGTCGAGCGGAGGCCAACATGTCGGCACCCACCGCCGCAGCATCTCGCGCGAGGGCGAGGACATCCACACTATCGACGATCATCAACCGGCTCCGCTCCGCTGGCCCACAAGGTTTCGAACACTCCGCTGAAGGTGGGAAATTGCGGAGCAGCTCGCTTCTGGTCGCATACGTGGTGACCGATTCGGGCCCGCCACCGCGAGCCTTGCCAGTCGAGAATTGCTGCACCTCAGCAGAACCCCGACCAAGAATTCCTGGTCGGCCGGGGTCGGTCCGAGCACCCGCGCTGTTTCGTTGCCCGCCAACGCGGTCACTCAGATCGCGCCACGCATCAGCCCAACAGCCTCGTCCATCCCATAGGTTTCAAGCAGCCTTTGCAGCACTTCGTCCAGAGTCTGCGGCGGACTCTGCCGTCGTTTGAGCAACTCCCCTACGGCCTGTAGCGCCGTGTCAGGCGATACCGCCACGGCGTCCGCCGCGAACTCCGCGGGCCGCAGTATCTGGATGTGCCTTGGCACTCCGACGACTGGGAAGTCTTTGACGTTGTCGGTCACGATCGCCCCCGCCCCGCCAACTACGGCGGCGGCGACCACGTGTTCATCATCGGGGTCCGGCAGCCCGAACGTGCCCTCGTGGGGTTCCCACCCCTCCACGAGGGCATCGTCGAACGCGTTCCGCATTTGCCGCGTCAGTCGTTGAGCCCTGGACTCCGCGTCGCGCTGGTCTGTGCCGTACCGGGTGACCAGCTTGCGGGCCTCGTGGAACTCCAGCTCCTCGAGGATCCGGTCTGACCACAAAGGCCGATACAGCCCCTCAACAGCCAACGAGAGCAGGAAGTCTCGTTGGAGGCTTGGCCATAGAACGCAGGTGTCCAGGACGACGGCAAACATGCCGACTATTGTTTCAGCCCTTGGACTTTCGACGTGCGGCGACCATGCGCCGGACTTCACGCAACTGCTCGCGCACCTGTTCTGGATCGTCCTCGGCATCGATCTCGACTTCGGTGGCCGCCAACGCATCGTACTGGCGCACTCGGCGCGCCTCCCGGTAGTCGAGTACGTCGTCCAGGCGCAGCCTATGGCGAGTGCCGACCCGTTCGGCTGGCAACTCGTTCTTGTCGATGAGGCGGATCACTGTCGGCCGACTGACGCCGAGTAGGTCGGCTGCTTGCTGTGAGGTCAGCGTCATGCTGTGCGGCGCGACAGTCACAGCCTTGCCTGCCAACATTGCCAGGACAACTTGCTTCAAAGCCTGATGGACTTCCCAGGGAAGCTCGATCCGGTCATGTTCCGCAACGCCTACCAGCGCATAGCTGGGATTGGCCTTCGACGAGGAGTCCCTGAGCTCATGAGCAGCCAAAAAGCTCAGCACGGGCGCGAGGCTGTCGCCGTTGTCTACAGGGATGAAGGTCTTCTCTTCCAACGCTGACACGGTCACCACAACCCACCTCCTCAACTGCCATCTTTCGAACGTTTCGAACGATGTTTCGGAACGTTTCAATCGTAACTCTCTAACTACTCCCATGTCCAGGAGAGCCGGAGTCTGTCTCTGCGCGTCACAACCCTGACGGCGGCGCAAACGGGCAGCTCAGCCATCACGCGCTGCTGGTTCCAGGGCATTGTCGGTGCCGATCTGTAGCTTGCTCGTCAGCCAGCACCGACTTGGAGAGGACTGTCGTGAACACCGAATTGCATCGTTCGTCACGGGATCGCACGGTGTCGCCATGATCCGTGAACAATCGGGCGACCTTCTCGCCGCCGACGTCGAAGCACTCGTCAACGCCGTCAACACCGTCGGCGTGATGGGCAAAGGGATCGCGCTGCAGTTCAAACAGGCCTACCCGGCGATGTTTCGGGAGTACGCCCGAGCCGCACGGGCAGGCGAAGTTCAGATCGGTGCGATGCGCGTGTGGGCGACGGGCGCCACGAGCGGTCCACGGTTCATCATCAACTTCCCGACAAAACGGCACTGGCGCTCCCCCAGCAGCCTGGCCCACGTGGCTGCAGGCCTTCCAGCTTTGGCCCAAACCATCGAAGAGAACGAGATCCGATCCGTGGCCATCCCGGCACTCGGCTGCGGGTATGGCGGCCTCGACTGGGCAAGCGTAGAGCCGCTGATCCATCAGACGCTGGCGCCGTTGTCCACGTTGGTCGATATTCAGCTGTATCCACCACCGGCATGAGGATGCCCCGCCAGGACTATTGGGCCGCCGCCGCTCTCGATGATCTAAAGCTGTTGCGGTGCCCGATTAGGGGAGGATGCGTATCCACTTCTGGTACTCGCCCCGCGGCAACGAGAATGGCTCGAACGCGGCACGCTCGAACAGGAGCTGGCTGGGGTAATTCTGGATGTGGATATTCGCCGTCACCTGCACCGACTCGGCCCCGCATTCGCTCGCCCGTACCGAGACGGCCGCACACGTCTCACCGAGGGCTCGATCGGCAACTTTCCCACCTTGCCCGCGGGCAGATGTGCAAACGCCGATGGCAGCGATGTGGGCAACAAACATCGTCGGCAGGGATTCGTCGAATGTCAGATGCGCTGCCGCGACAATGACGCCGGTGTCTGCTCTCCTCCCAACAACGAGTAGGTTGCCTGCCTTGAGGTTCTGGGCGCTTTGCCGAATGATGCTCTGCGGCACCCACTCCCACGGTCTCAAATGCGCCAGACGCCGCCCTTGCAGAGTTCGCGGGTGTGGGGCTGTGCAGGTAAACGTTTGAAGCTCTGTCGCCTCTCGTCGGTTCGCGATCGTCCCCCAGCAGATCTCAGCCGCGGTCACCGGGCAGACTTGCCGTTCGCCGCGAGCCAGTCCTCCAACTCGGCACGGCTCAGCCCGTTCTCGAACGCCGCCTCGTAGCCCCGCGCGAGCATTGCACTCTCATCCGGTTCCGGGAAATCGATCTCGTCGACTGCGACGTCCAACGCCCAGGCAAGATGCTCGGGCGAGACACCCCCGGCCTCAACCCTGTGTTGTAGCGCCTCGATCAGAATCGGCGGAACTGCGCGCGCGGAAGATCCCTGCTGCCGAAGAACTACCGATCGCCGGACCTCGAACGTCGATTGCCCGCCTACCGCATCCGCTCGAACCACAGCTGGCGTGGCCCGCTCGAGTGCCCCCGATACTTCCGCCGAGGGCTGAATCCCCAGCGCCGCCAACCGCTTCTTCACAGCGACGGTTGAGACCCCGGTTTCCCAAAGGAATCGCGCGAGAGCTCCCTCGCCCATCGAGGACCAATCTTGCTGAACAACAAGGGCTTCCGGAAGCAGTAGTTGCGCGGCGAAGCCATCAGCTGGCTCCTCCTCAGCTTCACCAGGCATCGAGTCGCCACCGTGATGCCCGAGCGCCAGGTGAGCCAACTCGTGCGCCAACGACCAGTTGCTCCGAAACCAATTGGGTGTGGTGGCGAGCATGACGATCGCACGCGACCCGATGGTCAACGAGTAGTCCGTGGACAGCATCGGCAGCCTAATCACATCGACGCCGAGCCGGGATTCCACGACAGCACTGAACTGGCGCGCGAAGTCATCCCCCAACGCAGCCCGCATACCCGCAGGATCAGCAGGTAGCGGCTCACTGGGTGGCGGACCCGCCGGAAACGCAGCGTTGTATGCGTCAACCACGTGGCCGAGGAGCTTTTCGTCATGCACCCGTCCGGGGTTGGTTCGTACTCCCAACTCCGCGTTCCAAGCGTGGCGAGCAGCGATCCTGACCCGTTGCGGGTCCTGCTCGCCAGTGACAAGCCAATACATGTCAGTGCCGATCTCATCGGCGATCCGCGCCAACTCTCGCGACGAGAAACCACGCTGCCCGTTGAGCGCCCGCGACAGCGCATCGGTCTTCATCCCAACCCGCTCCGCGAGGCCCCGCTGGCTCAGCCCCTCCGGCATCCGAGATCGAATCCGCTCACCGACCGCCCTCAGCTCCTCGTCCATACTGGCCACACTACCTGCAATATTGGGAAAAGCCCAACGGATTCTCAACCAGATACTGATGGTCGATATTCAGGTCGACCTGGTCGTGGAAGTCGTCTCGAAGTCGACAACGATGACCGACCGGGTCGTCAAGCCGATCATGTACAGCGCAGCCGGCATCGCCTCCTACTGGCGATTCGAGATCAATCCCTTCGCGGGCCAGTTCCCCGGTGAAGAGCTCCCAGTCCTTTTCGCCTACCGGCTCGGTCCCGACGGCGGATACGGACAAACCCACCGGGTGGCCGCGGGCGATACCGCCGACATCCGCACGCCGTTCCCGGTCACCATCATCCCCGCGTCCCTCCTGCCCTGAACAAGGCACGCTGCCAACGCGGCACGGCTACCCTTTGAAACCGAACTCCGGGGCGCCGCTCGGGGGCTACTCAGCAGCCACCAGCAGTGGCGGTCGAAAGTCGAAGGAGAAGTACGGTATGCCGGAGCACTGTGCGGTGCCGCTAGAGAATTCCGACTCGAATGCGCACATCGAGTTCGCGCACACGTGTTCGGGTTATGAGGGGTTCGGCGGACCGGAGGGTCTCGGCGACGTCGTACGGGTAATCCGTAGCGAATGGGAAGCGGCAGGCACACTGCCTGATGACGTGCTAATGCTCCGGCGCTGCCTGTTCTACGAGGTCAGGGCGCACAGGCACAGTGGCGGATACACACCGTTCAACGAGGATGAGTTCGTCCTCGCTCTGATGTCCCACATTCGGCTCTTGTCCGGCGGATCAGTCCCGATTCTGGAGTTCCAGTGACACGGAGACCCTGACTTCCGCCAACTCGCTCGACGACGATCACGATCAGTGGCAATCATGTGCCCCGCCACCGCGCATCCGCCACCCGGCTGGTCGCCGATCTGAACATGAATCAACTCGGACTCATCGATTGACATAGTTTTCACGTTCGCCTACTCTCTAGTCACGCACCTGCTAAACATGCAGAAGTCCTAATGAATACCAGTTGGTACTACATTGGGACAACCTCAGCGTCGACCAACTAGGAGAGTGCCTGAGATGACGACTGCCATCGAGGCATTCACCCCCGGCGCGCACGAACTCGACACCGGGGCGCAGGGGGAAAATGATGAGTAGTTCGTTGCTGATGCGCGCGACGTCGGCGATCGCGGGACGACCCGATGTGGTCGCGGTGATCGGCGACGGCGCGGATCGACCCGACTTGCTGGTGATCGACAAGCGTGCCGGGCTCTACGCGATCGATATCGCGCCGTCGGAGACGATGGCCCAGGATCGCGAACCGTGGATGCGGTTGAACCGCAAGCGCGCTGAGCTGCGGGAGGTCTTACAGTCCCTGGGCGCGCCCCGTGTCAACGTGGCCTTGGCCTTCGTCGGCGCGGCCCCCGCAGCGGCACAATCGGGTTCAGGACCCAGTCGAATCATGCTCGGTGCCAACGACTTCGCCACCGCGGACTGGCTCGACCGACTGCCACAAGCCCCGCTGTCCGATGCCGACTTCGCGGCCATCGTCGATCGTCTCGCCCCTGCGGTGGTCTTCACTTCCCACGCCCGCACCGGTGCCACCGACCCGCAAGCAGCTGACCGAGCCGCCAAACGCCTGATCCTCGACGCCGCGCAGTCGGCGATCGCCCTCGCGCCGATCACCGGAGTAGCGGTAGTCGCCGGCCCTCCGGGCAGCGGGAAGTCGCTGCTGCTCGCCGCTCGTGCACGCGAACTGCGCCGGGCACATCCCGGCTGGCGGGTGAGCGTTGTCGCCTTCAACAAGGCACTTGTCCCGTATCTGGCGAGCCTCATCAACGATCCCTTGGTCACCGTGACGACCGTGGGAAAGTTCGCACACCAGAACGGGTTTCGGGTGGCGTTCTCAGATCCCGTCCAATCGGCGAAGGACCTGCGTGCCGCTCGCAAGCGCGGGATCGAGCGCACAGTCGACGCGCTGCTGATCGACGAACTCCAAGACTTCGACCCCTCGTGGCTCGGCTTCGCACTCGATACCGTGCGCCCTGGTCGCGGTGGGGCCTTGCTGGTCGGCGACAGCGCCCAAGGGCTCTATCGCGACGCCGACCTGGAAGAGTGCTTGCGCGGTCGCAATGTCGTCCGCATCGAGCTGACCAAGCCCTATCGGGGCACAAAGCAAATATTGCGCGCCGGGAGCGTGCTGACCGGGCAGCCCATCGTCGGCATCGATTCCGCGCCCGACGGCCAACCCGTCGACCTGATCTGGGCCGACTCCCCCAACGAGCAAGTGGAATGTCTCGCATGGGAAATCGCGGCGATGCTCGACAGCGGGCAGCGCCGACCCGAGCACATCGCGGTGCTGATGACCCAATGGCGTGGACTCACCCGATTGCGGGCCGCGTTGGACGCCAAGGATATCCCGTACGAGGTGTTCGAGAAGAAGTATCCCGACGCCTTCGACATCACCAAGCCGACAGTCAAGGTGATCACCGTGCATTCGGGCAAAGGCTACGAGTTTCCCGTCGTGTGCTTGCTCGGCATCGAGAAGTTGCCCGTTGCCACCGATGACGAGAGCCGCCAACAAGAACGGGTCGGGTTCGTCGGCGCGACGCGCGCCCAAGACCAACTTCTGATCACCCACACCGAGTCGACCACCCACATCGGCAGGCTCCGTACCCTCGGCCCTGACATCACGCAGTGGACCTGGCCCGACGACTACGCGAACCGCGACTGAGCAGGGGAGAACGACGATGGCACGACTGCATGTCCTCGGCGACTGGCATGGCCCAGGCGAAGAGAAATCCGCGCACTACCTCGCCGAGAACCTTCCCAACGACTGGGACGTGATCGCGGGTCGGCAAGTGCCCGCAGGCAACAGCAAGGTCGTCGACGCCGATCTGATCATCGTCGGCCAGCGGCGCATCTTCGTGTGCGAGGAGAAATCGTGGGGCCCGCGGGTCGACGCCGGCGAGGTGACCTGGTACGTCAACGGTCAACAGCGAGGCAACCCGGTCGACCAGGTCTCGCACACCTGTCGTGTGGTCGCGGGCCGCCTTATTGACCGTGTCGGCGGTTGGAAGGCGCACGTGAACTCCATGCGGCGCGGCACGCACCTGGTAGTCGCGCAGGTCGTGATGTCCAACCCCCGCCTGGATTTGAGTGGCACTGCCGATTTCGGTGCCGATACGATTCTGTCGCTCACTCAGACACCAGAAGTGTTGCTGCGCAGGGACGCCGAAGTCGGCAGCGGTCTCGGCGCGATGCGGGACAAGGTCATGAGCTATCTGCTCGGCCTCCGCGAGCGTGATCCGGCCCAAATGCCCACGCAGATCATGCAATACAAGGTGCTCGACCTGCTCCGGATCGAGGACGACGTCCCCGTCTACGCCGCGCTCAACCCCGCCGAACAGGTCATCTTCCTCACCTGCGTCCCGATCGCCAACTCCGAACGCCCCGCCGACGCACAACGTCTCGCGGTGCGCGAACACGACGCGCTCGCACTGCTGGCCACCGAGAATCGCACCTGGCAGGTACGCGATTGGTTCGACTGGGAGGGCTACCGGGTCACTCCAGTGCTGCCCGACCTCAGCGGCACCAGCCTGCACAAGGCGATCTATGACGACACCGTGGAAACCGACAGCCACGAACGTATTCCGGCCGCGATCGCCACCGCCACCGTGCGCGATGCCTTCGCGGCATTGGCCGCGGTCCACAGCCACGACATCGCCCACCGCGCGCTGCGACCGAAGTCGATCGAAGTGACAAGCACTGGCACTGTGCGCTTCCGCGACTTCGGCCGCGCGCGCATCGCCAGCTCACACACCGTCGCGGCCAGCCTCACCGACGACCACCCGTCAACACCCTTCCGGGCACCCAACGCGACAATGCCGTTCTTCGGCCCCAAAGACGACGTCTACAGTCTGGCATTGTCGCTGATCCAATGGATTCACGGCAACGCCAGCGAAACCCCCGATCACGACCAAGCCAGAACGCAGGCTGCCGCGTACCCCGAAATCGGGGCAACGCTGGCGCGATGCCTGGCACTGAGCCCCAAGGATCGTCCCGACGCAGCAGAGGTAGTCGCGCTGCTTACCGAGCCGACCCCACCCGCGCCCGAGGTCGTCGACGCCGTTGCTCCCTCCGTGGGTGGGCTCGTCGCCGGTCGGTACCGGCTCGTCGAGCAACTGGGCGAAGGCAGCCAAGCCAGCACCTGGCTGGCCGCCGATGAGCAGGTACCGGGCAAGCGAACGCTGAAATACCTTCGCCACGACCGCGTTTCGCCCGAGGAGGCGCTCGCCGAATTCGAGAACACCGATCGGTTGCGCAGTCACTACTGCGCGCGCGTCTACGACTTCTTGCGACAGCCGGATCCCGGCGTCATCGTCCAGGAATACGTACCGGGCCGCACCCTCAAGGAACTCGCCGAAAACAGCTCACTGGACGGTGCCGCGTACCGGCGAATCGCACGGGATGTGGTGAGCGGGCTCCACGAGGCTCATCAGCAGGGACTGTTTCACCGTGACGTCAGCCCGACCAACATCATCGTCGGCGCGGACGGCAACGCCCGGCTCATCGACTTCGGGCTCGCGACCAGCCCCGACAATGCCCGCTCAGCGGTCGGGTCGCCGCCGTTCACCGCTCCCGAGGTCTGGGCGCACGGCATCTGGAGTGCGGCAGCCGACCTCTACAGCGCGGCCGTGTCACTGCTGACGGTCATGCTCGGCCGCTACCCCTACCGCAGTGTCGACCTCAGCGGTCGCACGACCCTCATCGCCCCCACCGAGGCGCATCTCACCCGGTTCGGTCGCGACCTACTCGACGCCCTGTACGCCGCGGTCGCCGCGGACCCTGCCCAGCGTCCCCAGTCGGCCACTGAGTTTCTGGGCACCCTCACCGAGAACATCGAGCTCACACCGCAATCCAATCCGACGGTCGCGGCATTGCGTGGCCTCTACCGACACAGCGGTCTCGGCAATGCGGGCAATCGCGGCCTCGACGACGAATTCGCCCACTACACCTACGCTCCGACCTGGCTCGATACCAAACTGCTTCCCGCCATCCTGGACCGTCGGCTCGACGTGGTCGTACTCAGCGGCAATCCTGGCGACGGCAAAACCTCGTTTCTGGTGAAGGTAGGTGCCGCACTCGATGATCGCGGCGCGAAAACCATCCAGGGTGGGTACGCGGGCTGGCGCAAAACCCTCGACGGCCATGAATTCGTCGCGGTGTACGACGCGTCGGAGTCCAACGATGGGCAGTCGTCCGACGACATGCTGCACGCGGCGCTGGGCGACATCGAAACCAACTCCAACACAACGGTATTGATCGCGGCCAACGACGGCCGAGTTACCCAGTACTTCACCGATAACGAGGATCTGTATCCAGACACTGCCGAGCAGCTGCTTGCCCAGCGCGATCGCGAACCCGCGCCGGACGCTCGGGTCATCCTGGTCGATCTGAAACGTCGTGCCCTGGCCACGCCAAAGGGTGTGGGGCTCGCCGGCCACATTCTCGAACTCTTCACCGAACCTGACCGCTGGTCCGTCTGCGTAACCTGCACCGCACGCGAAAGCTGCCCCATGCGCAGCAACGCGATCGCGTTGCGCGCCCCCGCGACGGTCACGGCGGTGACCGAGCTCGTGCTCACCAGCCACCTGCGTCGACGCAGGCGGGCGACCGTCCGCGACGTCCGCTCGGCGTTCGCGTGGCTGATCACCGGTGATCTGTCCTGCGAGCAGGTACACACTGCGTTGGACCGGGAGCAAGACCCGTTGGTCGATGCGAACATGCTGCCGCACTTGACCTTTGGTGGTGGGAGCCCCGATTACCTGCTTCAGGAGTGGGGTGAGCTCGACCCCGGGGAACTGGCAACCCCTGGCGCGGTACGGTCGGCGCGCACTCGCGCTGACCTCGTCCCCGACCCGCATCAGGTGACCGCCGCCCAGACCAAGCGGCTCAAGCGTGCGCTGTTCCTCGGCATGTGGGGTACCGCGAGCGATCGCCTGGAAACCCGTGGATACCGATATATCGACGACTACCTGGCCGCGCTCACCGATACCGCGAATTCGCTGCCGCGCTTCATCTCCGGGCTGTCTCGAGTACTGGGTTACGTCGGCTACGCCGACGGCGATCTAGCGCTGCGCGACCAGGCCTACAGCTCAGACGCGGTGCGAGCCATCGTCGTGATCAAAGAGCTGTCCATCTCCGAGTTCTCCCTCGCCGTTGAAGGCAACGGCTCCGACTACCTGGAATCCTTCCGCGACCAACTCATCCTCCGACACTCCTCGGGGGTAGCCCTGCGCATCAATCTTGACACAGCCGAGCTGCTCCTGCGCGCGGCCGACGGGGAAATCCTGGGCGACCTGGCCTCCGAGGCCATCCGGCAGGAGATCGTCGGGTTCGGCAATCGCCTGCGCCGCGAACCCGCTGCGGCGGTCCGGGTGATCGACGGATCGGGCAGGTCGCTGCGCGCGGTGGCGACCGACGGCCGGATCGTACGAGAGGAAATCTGATGAGCATCGTCTTGCCTACGACCGTGAAAACCTATATCTACCGACCGCTGACGATGTTCACCTACTTGGACACCGATGTCGACCGGGTGCTACCGCACCTGTTCGAAGTGTGCGTCAAAGGCGGGCGACCCTCACGAATTCTGACGGACCCGAAGAACTACCCCGGATACCTCGAAGCGCTGGTCGACAACGAGAACATGGTCGACTTCGACTCGCCTGACGCGCGGGCACTGCTCGACGGCTGGCTCCGGTCCAGCGTTGTCGATATGGGCACGCAAATTAACCGCTCAGTGGAACAGATGCTCGCCGTCGCACCGATCACCCTGGCTGCGTACCGGTCGGGTGTTCCCTTCTCTCGCTCTCGCCATCGCTACATCGACGAGGTGACCTATCGGCTACTCCGTGCTCAGGTCGCGCAACGCGTTGACAACCAGGGAAATGCCGATGGCGAACTCCGAAGGATCATCGTAGAAACGATAGGCCACGGAATTCGTGTCGGGCCCGCGCCCAAATGGGAGCCGGAGTTGGTCGATGCGTCGGACCTCGACATCACCGCGCTGCTGGAATTCCGGTTTCTCGAAGGTTTCGAGATGGGCGAGGTGCGCTCCGAACTGAAACCCGCCGCGAAGGAACTCAACAGCCCATTGCCCCTGGTCACAGACCGAATCGGCAAGATGCTGTTGGATCATTTGCTCGTGTACGCGACGCGGCTGCCGACCGCCGCACTGATGTCGACCTTCGCCGGGCTGCTCGCCGTGAACATCTTCGCGCTGACTCTGCGCTTGAACGCGCACGGCCGCACCTTGCTGACCGGCGCGGGCCAGCCCGACAATGCCTCTGCCGCGTCGCTCGAGCTGTACTGCGACTTTACCGGCGGCATCGACGATGAGTCCGACAAACTTTCGCGGCTGTGCGTCGAGCGCGACCTCAACCAACTCCGGTTGTCATTTCGGGACCGCATGACGTTCTTGATCGTGGACAAGGCGACCGAACGTATGCCAGGTGAGACCGAACGACTGGCAACGATGACGGCCGAGGAACGACTGCGAAGGCTCGCTGAACTGCGAACCAACCAGCGGGTCGAGCTGGTCGCCATGTCGCAATTCGATGAGATCACCGCGACGAACAAGCGCGACGGCGACACGATCACCGAAGACGAAGCCGACTTCCTCGACCGTGTTCAGCAATCGAACCAGACCGAGCTCGAGAAGCTTTTGCAGGTGCTCGACTACGTCAACCAGGACAAGGCCACGAGCAATACCGTGGGCTGGTTTCATTCGGTCGGCGGATTACAGAAGCCGTACGGCATCCTCAGCGGGTTCAACCGCAGTAGGCAGTCATGGCGATACGCGCCATCTGACGAGCTGCTGACCACACTCCTGCTGACGATCTTCGTTCGCAGCAGCACCGAATATCGTTCGACGATGCCGCTGCGCGAATTGCTGACAGAACTGCGTGAACGTTTCGGGATCCTCATCGATGAACCCCCGAGATTCCTCGATGGCGCCGAAGCGCGCGCGGCCGCGACCAACAACCTCGCCGCATTCAAACGCCGCCTGCAACTGCTCGGCTGCTTCGACAGCCTTTCCGATGACTTTTCCGAACAAATCGTTCGCCATCCGCTGGGAGACCGCCATGCCTGATCCCGTCAGCCGAGCCCTGCCGCAATCGGTGCTCGACCAGATCGCGGCCGCGCTGACCGAACACGTCCATGATCACCGAGCAGGTCATTGTGTCCGGGTCGACAACTTGCGCGCTGAGGATGCCGAGAATCTGGCCATGACCTTGCGCGCCGGTCCCGCTGGGCACGTCGCGGATGTCCTGGTGCTGGTCGATAGCGCGAAGGAAACCGAGAAGGCATTCCATGTCCATGCCGAACGTGCGGTAGAACTGCGCAACCGCAAACAACGACAACTCGTGCTCCTGGTGCCGGTGGGTGTCGGGGCCGCGGCGAGTTCACTCGACAACAGCTTCGAACGAAGAGATGCCGTCGAGCTCTTGCGCGCGGCCAGCGAGTCACTCGCCTCGGCGATTTCCGATGTCGACGGTGTTCGTTCCGGAATTCGTCGGGTCGCCGAAACATTGGGCAAGAGGCGCCCCGTCGAGGCCTGGGCTCGATACGTCGCCGCAGTGAGCGCGAATCCGACCTGGGACACGGTCGGCAGCGACCTGCCCTCAGTAGGTCTGATCCCCGACCGAGGTGGCCCCGACCTGGTCGACCGGCTTGCCCGCAACGCCAAGTGCGTCGCCGAGATCAGTCGGCCCGCGCGTGCGGTCGCGTCGATCGTCGATCGACTCGACAAGGCACGGATCCAGGCCGGACCGATTCGCGACAAGCTCGCCGAATTCCTCGCCGACCCTCGCCGCGACCTCGCCAACCCCGCAGAGTGGACTGCCGACCTCATCGCCAGCGACCTCAGCCTGGAAAATTGGCCGCTGGTCGAACCGCAGACGGTGGCGGTCAGCATGTTTCAGGTCGAGCCGTTCCTGCGCGCCAACGGAGCGGTTGTCAAAGCGACCGGACTCAAACAAGATCTGCCGGGGGACCTGCCCTACACCGAGGCGGGCGAAGACAACCCCGCGTCGCTGCGTGTTTCGTGGACCACGACCCCCAAGAAAGCGGACGCGATCTACCGCTGGCGGCTCGAAGTTGTTACTCCCCAAGATGTTTCGGACGATGATGACAATCCGATCGCGAAAGTCACTGTCGCCGGTTCCCGTCGCAGCGCGAAGATCCCCATCGAGATCACCGAGTCCGACCTCGACAAGGGCTCCCTGTTCATCGTGCGGGTAACCGGTGTCGACACTTCTGGCCAGCCCGTTCAGTTGATGTCAGGCGAAGCCGCCTGCGACGAGAGTCAGCAGTTCATCATCCGCTGGGAAGCGGACCTGATCACCGGCGATTCCCGCCGCAACTCGACCTGGTCCTTGGCACTGGGCCGACTCGATGCCGTAGTCAGCGGTCAGAACGACCTCACCGAGGACGCGTACAGCCTCGATGACCAACACAGCGCGTTATCACTGCGGCTCGGCGGTAGACGCACACTGCACCTCGGCGTCAGCCCCGGCATCGTCGCGCTCCAACGCCAAGTCTTCGGCGGCGGGCAACCCGCGTCCGCCTATGCCGCGCGCGGCCGAATGGGCGTCGCGCTCACCGCGGACGAACTCGAACCGAACACACTCGACCTGCCCGCGGCCTTGTCCAAGCAACGCGGCGAGGTCAATGCGGCACTGTCTGCCGCACAGCCACGGGACTTGGTCGAGTCCCTGATCTGGGATAAGCACCTGCGCGAGCTGGTGAAAAGCTATTGCCAGGCCTACAAGCGCGCGCTCGACCAGTCCCCGAGTGACCCGGCACACCGGGCAGCCCTGTTGACCATGGATACGCTGTCGCTCGAAATCACCACATCGGCAGGCAAACCGATCCGTGCGGTGGTCGTGCTCCCCTTCCATCCCCTGCGTTTGGCCTGGCTTGCCGAATACGACACGGTACTGACCGAGTGGGCGCGCGAACTGGCCGACAGCGGAATGACTCGCGACCAGCGTCGCAGGCTGGTCGACACCGATCTGCTCCGTCGAGTCACCCCGGCGAACCTGCCCTTCGCAGTGCCGGGGCCCGAGACCGACGCGATCTACGTACACGCGCGGGAAGCGACCGTCGGCACCGGAATCTACTTGTCGCCCAGCGAACTGGAGCCGGGCATCGCGGTCCAGGCCGTGCTCGATGTCCTCGGCATCCACCGCGACGATGCCGCGACGGACGTGCCGTCGAGTCTGGTCACCGACCACCTCGACACCTACCTGGCAACCCATTCCAGTCCGGAGTCGTTGCGGCTGTTGGCGATCAACGCCGGCTCGGGTGAGCTGCTGGCTCGAACACTGAACCACGTGATGGTCTCCGACGAGACCACCGCTGACGGCGAGGAGACCACGACCCGAGTCAACCGCCGGGTTGAGCTGATCGCCTATGGCACTCGCATGTCCGACACCGACCCGGTCCCCGCGCTGACCGACTTGCAGCGCACCTTCAGTAAGCACCGTGTCGGTGCGACCCGATCGTATCTGCGGCCCCCGCTCGGGCTCAGTGTGCGGTCATTCGATCGCCTCGCCACCGATACGGCGCCGGCTCACGTCTGCGTGGTCAGCAACTTGGCGACCATGACCACCGCCAATGCGTCGGCAGCGCCCGCCGCGACGGCGTCGTTTCGAAACCTGTTGACACCGACCAGCAATCGTCGTGTCGAGGATGCGGACGGCAGTACCTACTGGGAATCGACACCGGCACTGCGTCTGCGTGAGTTCCGTGAGGCGCGCAACAAAGACGGCGCGGCCGACACTGTCGACGCGCACCGCGCTCACCAGACAGCGCTTGCCGCTTGGGCGAACCTGCCCGCTGAGCACGGTATCGCGCTGCGGATGCGCTTGAACGACGAGCAGTCAGTCGCATTGGCCGCCGCCCACGACCGAGCCGACTGGGTCCTGTCGATCGGCGGCAATGTCGGTCCCGAACAGATGCTGTCCGGCGACCCCGAAGCGAACCAGCCCTACATTCTCGATTACGCCCCCGATTTCCTCGAGGGAATCGGTCCTCGGATCACCGTCACGACCAAGCACCGTGACGAGATCGCCGGCCATCTATCCAGCTCGCTGCGCGCACTGGGATTTCCGAGCGCCGACGACCGCGTTCGCGCTGCCCTCGGTCACTTGCAGCTGGTTTCGGGGCGCGTGGCATTGCGCCTGACCGAGAGCACGGAATCGGCGTTGGATGCGGCGGCGCTGAGTGTCTACCTCGCCGACCTGTCCACCAGAGTTGGCCTGACCGACACCATCGTGGTTCCCGTAGACGCACATCGCGAGATGTTCGCCCTTGGTGCCGACGGCCCTCGTCTTGCCGACCTGCTGCTCGTGCGCGTCAATCGGCAGGGTATCCGGATACATTGCGTCTCCGTTGTCGCGCGCACGCGCAACGTGCCCATGGAGGAACTCGTTGATGACCTCGCTGATCGGCTCGGCGCTACCGTCGAGGTTTTCGCGCAGAGCCTGCTCGGTGTCGACCGACCACGGCTGGACGTCGACCTGCAACGGGCGAAACTGGCAGGCATCCTTCGCCATCACGCCACCCGCGCATTCGGGCTCGGTCTCCTGAACGAAGAACGCCTCGCTACCGCTGAACGCCAGTTCGCCCGCATCGAGGACGGCATCAATCCCGAGATCGTGCAGTCGGGCTGCGTCGTGAGCCTCGACGCGACCGACAGCTTCACGCGGGAGTATCGCGGTATCCAGGTTGAAGTCTTGACCGCGCCCAGCAGTGCGGGATCGGGCAGTCCGACCCGATCAGCCGTCAGCCGGGTCGTCCCGCCGAGTCCGGCCCAGGTCCGCGGTACGAGCGAGAGTCGCGACGACAGCGCTGCCTCGACAACCGACAATCAGCGCGCAACCCAGCCGCAGGCCCAGCCCGACGAACTGTCGCGGAGCGCCCCCGACGAGCTGTCGCGGAGCGCCCCCGACGAGCTGTCGCAGAGTGCCCCCGCCGAAGCCGATCCGCCCAGCGAACGACCGGAACCATCGACCACACGCGACAGTTCCACCGACAGCAGCTTCGCTGATGGGCGCGCGGTGCCCGAACAGATCGAGGTCGCACTCGGCACCGACACTGTAGGCGCGGAGGTCACCTGGCGGATCAGCACCGCCGGTAGTCCGCATATGTTCATCCTCGGGATTCCGGGCCAGGGAAAGTCGGTCACCACCAGAAGAATCCTCAATTCCTTTGCCGATCAAGGCCTTCCGGCGATTGTGTTGGATTTCCACGGCGATATGGCCGCCGCGCCGCCCGCCGGAGCGGCAGTAGTCGATGCGGCCGAGGGGCTGAACTTCTCGCCCTTCGAGATGCGCGCCGACGTGGACCATCACAAGTTCCCGCAGACGGCGTGGGAACTGGCCGAGGTGATCGGATATGTCAGCGGCCTTGGCGAGATCCAGCGCAACGTCGTCTACGACACGCTGATGCAGCTGTACGGCCGCCATGGTTTCGGGCAGCCGAGCGGCCCCACCAGCCTGCCGACGATGACGCAGTTCGCTCGACTGCTCGCCCAAAACGAAGGCGCGGGCAACGGCCGCAATGTCGCCGCTCGAACCCGACCCCTGAGCGACTTCGGCCTCTTCGCCACTGATCCGACGACAACCCCCTTCGCTGAATTGCTCACCGGCGGCGTGGTTTTGGATCTGCACACACTGATGGAGCAGGTGCAGTTGGCTGCCTCCGCGTTCGTCCTGCGCAAGATCTACCAGGAGATGTTCCGCTGGGGGAAGTCCGACAGACTCCGACTCGCCGTTGTCCTCGACGAAGCACATCGCCTCGCGAAGGATGTCACGTTGCCCAAGATCATGAAGGAAGGTCGCAAATACGGCGTCGCGGTCGTCGTCGCCTCACAGGGCATCGACGACTTCCACCGCGACGTCCTTGGCACCGCGGGCACGAAGCTCGCTTTCCGCTGCAACTTCCCCCAGAGCAAAACAGTCGCCGGTTTCCTCCGTGGGCAATCAGGGTTCGACATGGCCATCAGCCTCGAAAAGCTCGCCGTAGGGCAAGCATTCATTTCTACGCCCGACGTTCCCGAAGCCCGCAAAGTGTCCATGCACCCTGAATAGCTCTGTCCGCGTGAGTGACGTGTACGGACGAATTCACTCACTCGCTGTCAATCAAGCACACACGAGGAAGGGTGCCGAAAGCTGTGACTCCATCGAGGTTGTTGCGTGGACAGAACGTCCCGTTGCCAGGCGACGCGGACCGCATCGACGCCGTTATCGCCTGGGCGGAGTCCGCCGCCGAAGTAGACGCGTCGGCCCTGCTGCTGGGCTCCGACGGAAAAGTCGGCTCCGACGCCGATTTCGTCTTCTACAACCAGCCAGGTCCGCCGACGGTTCGGTGCGCTTCGAGGGCACCGGCGGAACTGGATCAGGAACGCAAGCGCGGATCGTCATCGACTTGTCCGCGGTTCCTGATCACGTCCATACGGTCGCCCTCGTCGGTAGCATCGCCACGGGGAACTTCGGTGCGCTCGGCGAGCTCACGTTCACCGTCCTCGATGGGTCGGGCCGTTCCCTGGCTGAATACGCCGCCACGGACGCGACCACAGAAACGGCGTTCGTCTTCGGTGAGGTCTACCGCCGTGCCGGTGCTTGGAAGGTCCGGGCGGTGGGTCAGGGGTGGGACTCCGGATTGGCCGGTCTGGCAACTGATTTCGGAGTCGAGGTGGACGATGCGGACGAACCTGCGCCGATCGGCCAGCCGGAAGCCATCGCGACCCGCGCTGAGCGGACACCCGAACACGAACCGGGTTCGCCCTATCGGCTGTGGGGTCGGCCGCGGAGTTGGAATGACCACGAGCTGGACGTGCCGAACGAATGTCTCCCTGCGATTCGAAGTCTTCTTCCTCATGACTTGCCCGAGCGCCGGACCGAACTGACTCCCGAGGTCGAGTTGATCCCCGAGCCGTTCGGCGCACGGGGGCCATGGGCGATTTCGGTCCGAGCCCAGGGACGCACGATCGGCTACCTCGATGCCGAAGTCTCGCCGGCCTGGGCGGCTCCCATCCGACGGATCATCGCCTCAGGTTTCATTCCGACGACTTCGTGCCGCATCTCCTACAGCGAGTACGAAGGATGGGACACGACCGAGGCCAGCGCGTCGGTGCAGGTCGGACTCGGCGAAGCGTTCGATGCGCTTCCCTTGAACGAACCGCCCACGGTTCCGTACACGATCGTCCCCCGCTCGGCGATCGTCCAGATGACCAAGGAGCACGAGCACTTCGACGTATTGCGGAAGTTCGTGCCCGCCAACGGTCACGGCGTACTAATCGTGACCCTGCACGAAAATGTGCCCGAGGGCGGGCGGGCGAAACCGCACGTGGAGGTCCGGGTCGACGATCAGCGGGTGGGTCAGCTGACCCCGCAGATGAGCCAGCGGTTCGCGCCGATGATCCAGCACCTCGGCGAACGCGGCCTCGTCACGGCCTGCTGGGCCGACATCACCGGTTCCCCGGTCGCCGCGAAGATCCGCATCGACAGCATCAAGGCCAACGAAGTCAGCCCACAGGTGCTGGACGGACCGCCCATCACCTCCCCGCAGCTTTGCCCCGAACTGGCCGATCCACTCGCGTACAACCTCACCGCAGCAAGGGCATTGCTCGAACCACGACCGCTCGTACAGCCCGTATCGAGGCCATTGCCGATCGAACCGCTGGATGGCTCGATCGTGCGGTTCACCAGGGGCAGCTACAACTTTGTCGCGGTACGTCGCGGCAGGACCTGGGAGACGACATCAACGGGCAGTGGCGGTCCGATTGAGCAAGTGATGGCGTGGACGGACCTCGGTTCCCGCGTCCGAAAGTTCGACATCGCAACAGGATTCGCTCCGGTCGATCGCCGCGGAAACGCCATGACCGTGCAATTCCTCGCCGTCATCCGCTTCACCGTGGGCAACCACTACCTGGCGGCAATCAACGTCTGCGACAGCGGACGCGCGCAGGGCAACTGGTACACGACAGTCACCGACTCCGCAGCACATCGACTGCCGTTCGGCGACTATACGAGTTGGTCGGAAATCGCGCAGCACGGGCAGCACATCCAAGTCGTCTCAGCGTGGACACCGCTCGGCTGACTACCCGGATACCTCTGCCTGCGAATCAGCGGTCAGTGGCCGCTCGTCCCACAGGCGCAATTCGCCATAGCCGAAAGCTACCGTAACCCAAGGTCAGTCAACGTACGAGGTGCCGCCATCCGCCCGCATGGCCGAGCAGGACCTGCTTGCGACCGGCCTCTGTGGCTTCGTAGAGCGCGTGATTGAGGAAGTGATGCTGATGATCACGGCCGGCCAGCGGAATCCCCCACGCAGCTTTACGATCCGGGAAGAACTCCCATACGCCCTCAGGATCGATATGCCAGGCGTAGCGGACGACGGTGTCACCCGTCGCTGTTGGTATTCCCATCAGCAGATGAGTTGGCAGAGTCTGGGGATCGCGCAGCCATTTGCCAACGTTGCCAGCACCGAGGCGCCAGTACCGCCGGGCTCGTTCGCGTGCGTCTACGTCCCCCCACGGATCGTCGGGATCCCACCCGCGCCGAACGGCCGGGGCCGCATCGGTGGCAGCGAGGACGTTGATACGCGTGCTGAAATCAGCGACCTGTGAGGGAACAGCGACATGAGGCGACAGACGGTGCTCGTCGGCGGTCAGGTGGGCGCGATTGCCCTTGACGAGCAGGACAGATACAGAGCCGACAGTCTCCATGTCCAGCGAACGCGAACCGATTTCGACGTTGTCCTTGCGCAGGCGAGCTTCCCACTCCGATATGCCGCCGAGATCGCTCTCCCCAACGCGGCGAATACCTTGTTTACGACCAGACGCAACGTTGGTCAGCGAGCCGCCAGCGGACCGCCTCAACAGCCCGTCGACCAGCGTCATCGCAAGCTGTTCCGCCTCGTACGCGTCATCCTCGTCGACGATCCCCTCTGCCAAATAGATGATCGGAACCCGCTCGCCACGATCGAGTATCTGATGGATCCGATGAGCCTTGGAATCGAGTCGTTCATGCAAGATCTCCTCGTCACGGAGGGCCTTCCGAACATCCTTCTCGTGCTGGTGCGATCGGGCGTCCTTGCCCTTCCCCACGTAGAAGATGCTCTGTAGTTCGTCCTTGGTCTCCCGGTAGACCTTCGGATCGATCAGTCCGTAGATGAAATACGGCCCATTTGGCTGCAACCGAGTACTCAACCTACCCCCTCGTCCGTTCGCCGCTGCACGAAACGCATTGCGGCACTCCCACTTACAGAGTGCCGATACTGTCATATCGGCACACCTGTCGCCATGTGACATGCGATCCGTTGGTAGCCAATCACTTCGATGACTCAACGGTTCACCGGCAGACGGAGGTTCGGCTGCGCGCCCGATCCGGAAGTTCATCAGTCACTCCTTTTCGCCTCGGTTGCGCCTCACCAACCAATCGGTGAAAACATTGTCAACTATTGCACGGACACCGTGGCTATGTTAGTTTCCATCGACCGATCTCCCACCTCGACATCGCGATGCTTCCGGCCTGAATTGTCCGGTCGACTAGCATTCGACGGGCGTGGCGAGCACCGCGACAACCCGGCCCTGACGAGCCGACTGACCCTGGAGGAGCACACGTGGGGGCCCTGCTTCCGACTCTGCAAGCCGAGCGGCTGCGTGAAGGGTTGACCGACTATCTGACAACCACTTTCGCGCTGACCGACCCCGATACACAGGGCGCGCTGACCGACTTCATCGGTCATCCGCGAGACGGCCTGTTCAAGGGGCCCTACGTGCGGTTGCGGTTGCCGTTCGCGTCGGCGCGGGGCAACTGGGGTATGAATCTGGACTGGTGGCCGAAGTATTTCGAGCCGTACGGGCACCAGGCGGCGGCGTTCGAGCGGCTGTCGACGAAGTTCCACCGGCGGCCGCTGCCCACCTTGGTGACCACCGGTACTGGCTCCGGTAAGACCGAGTCGTTCCTCATCCCGATCCTTGATCATGTGTTGCGGGCCAAGAAGGCTGGCGTTTCCGGGATGAAGGCGCTGATCATCTATCCGATGAACGCGCTGGCCAACGACCAGGAGCAGCGGCTGGCGAAGATGATCACCGAGCATCCCGAGCTGCGCGGCATCACCGCGGGCCTGTACACCGGCGAGCAATCCTCCGGGGGGCGCACGATGGTGTCGGAGGCCGGGCTGATCACCGATCGGCAGCTCATGCACGACTCCCCGCCCGATATTCTGCTCACCAACTACAAGATGCTGGACCACATGCTGCTGCGTCCCGATCGCGCGGCGATGTGGCGGCAGTCGGCAGTGTCGTTGCAGTACGTGGTGCTCGACGAATTCCACACCTATGACGGCGCGCAAGGCACCGATGTGGCGATGTTGCTGCGGCGGCTGGGGCTCACGATCAAATCGCACTGGACGGCGAGTTCGCCTGTCTCCGAAGAAGATCGAGCGCGGCCGCTGGGCAAGATCACACCGGTCGCGACGTCGGCGACGCTGGGGTCGAAGGGCTCGCCGACAACGATGCTCGAGTTCGCGAAAACCGTTTTCGGCGAGACGTTTACGCCAGAGACGCTGATCGGCGAAACCCGGCTCGACCCCGCGGATTGGCTCGGTGACCGACGCATCACGTTGGATCGGACCTTCTCACCCGTAGAACCGGTGATCAGCGAGGCCGTTCTCAAGCTGAATCATGCTGTCGCACAGGGGGCTACGAACAAGCGCCTGGCCGCTGCCGTGTTGGCCACGCTGTACCGACACACCTCCGATATCGACGACACTCACGAGCGGATCGCGGCCAGCCTGCACAAGCTCGACGAGTCCGAGATGCTCGACCTGGTCAAACGGCACGCGACGTTCGCACGGATCCTGAACAACTCGATCGACGTGATCTCGATCGAGGGCCTCGCCGCAAGCGTGCTGCCCGCCCAGACCGGCGAACGCGACCTCACGCGCAGCCTCGCGCAGCGCGAGCGGTATCTGGGCTACCTGTTTGCCGCGCTGTCCCACCTGCGCGCGGTGGTCGGGCGCTCTGCACTGAATGTCGATGTGCACCTGTGGCTTCGGGAACTGTCCCGGATCGACCGGGCGGCCGCGGTGACCCCGCTGTTCCGCTGGCCCGACGACGGGAAGCTCGACGACACGACCACCGATTACTACCCCTCCCTCTACTGCCGGCACTGCGGGCGCTCCGGCTGGGGCGTGCGCCTGGCCCCGACGGGCAGCGCTCTCGACGCCAGCGACGAAGACATTCGCGGCTATCACGCCACCGGTGGTCCCCGGTTCCGGGCGCTGATTTCCGCTCCATCCGAAGCCGACATCGAAGCCAGTGTCGAAGGGCTGCGTTGGCTGCGCGTGGATGATCGCGAGATCGTCGACAGCAGACCGGATTCCGACAGCGACGAGGTACTCAACGAGCGGGTCCTGCCGGTCCTGTTCCTCAGTGGCCCCGACGCCGACGACAACTCGCGCAAGGACCTGTGCCCCGCGTGCGGCACCGACGACGGCATCCGCTTCCTCGGCAGCGCGATCGCCACCCAACTGTCGGTGGCACTGTCGAACATGTTCGGCGACGCACAGCTCGACGACGGCGAGAAAAAGGCGCTGGTCTTCACCGACAGCGTGCAGGACGCCGCGCACCGGGCGGGGTTCGTGCAGGCGCGCTCGCACACACTCAGCCTGCGATCGACGCTGCGAAATGCCCTGGGCGACAAGGTTAGTGGCGAGCAGATGCTCACGCTGTCGGAACTGTGTGGTGCGGTGCTGGATCGCGCCGGCGAGGATTCCAAGCGCCGTTACCATCTGCTCGCGCCCGACATCGTCGAGCACGACGAGTTCGGCGCGTTCTGGCAGCCCGACCAACCCGCCGCACTGCGGCGCAAAGCGGTGAAGAACGTGGCACGTCGAGTCCAGTTCGACATCGACCTGGAATTCGGTTTGCAAGCACGACTCGGCCGCACGCTCGAGCTCACCGGCAGCGTGGTGTCCGAGGTCGATCTCGGCTCCCCGCACCGGGTGGCACAGCTCGGGGCCACCGCACTCGAGCGCACCGAACACCAGCTCACCTTCGCCGAACCCGACGCCGCGGCCGTGACCCACTGGGTCCGCGGAGTCGTCGAGCGGATGCGCACCCGCGGCGCGATCGCCCACGAATGGTTGACGAAATACGTGCAGCGCGACGCGAATCGGCGCTGGGTGTGGGGTGGGCGGCCCAAAGGCCAAGGGATGCCCGCGTTTCCGAAGGGTCGGCCCGCGCCTGCCTTCCCGGCGGTCGGCGGTCGGACCATTCCCGAAGGTTTCGACCCGATCACCGCGTCGACCTCCTGGTATGCCCGGTGGGCCGCGCAGTGCCTGAATGTGTCACCGCATGAAGGCGGGTTCCTCGCTCGCGCACTATTCGAAGTGCTCGCCGAGGAACGCGCGGTCACCACGGAGAACACCGAGAAGGCGCTCACCGCTTATCAATTGACGCACGACTCGGTGTTGGTCGGCATTCCCGACCCTGCCGGTCTCGAGGCGATGCGCTACCTGCTCATCTGCGATGTCTGCCAAACGCCGACACCAGGAAGTGCCTCCGTCGTCGATCAGCTCGACGGTGCGCCGTGCCTGCTCAGCAGGTGTCCGGGCAGGCTGGCTCGCGCACCCAAACAGGAGAACTTCTACCGCAGGCTCTACGACAACTCCGAGATGAAGCGAGTTGTCGCCAGAGAACACACGTCGCTTCTGCCCACCGCGACCCGGCTCGAGTACGAGAACAAGTTCAAGGCCTCGAGCGGCGATCCGACGGCGCCGAACGTGCTGGTCGCGACGCCGACGTTGGAGATGGGTATCGACATCGGCGACCTGTCGACAGTGATGCTGGGTTCGATGCCGCGCACGGTGTCGTCGTATCTGCAGCGCGTCGGCCGTGCGGGCCGCCTCACCGGGAACTCGCTCGCGCTGGCATTCGTGCGTGGCCGGGGCGAACATCTGCCCAAGCTGGGCGATCCGACGTCGGTGATCCAGGGCGAAGTACGCCCACCCGCGACCTTCCTCACCGCCGAGGAGATCCTGCAGCGTCAGTACGTCGCGCACATCATCGATCGGCTCTCCCGCAAGGCGGGTGCCGAGGACCCCGGCAGTGCCACCAACGTGCTGTCGAGCTTCGACGACCGCACCTGGATGGGCACCCTCATCGCGACCGCCGACGACGATGCCGACCTGCTGGTCGATGAATTCCTCGACCAGTTCGGTGACCTGCTCGGTGAAACCACCGCGGCTAACCTGCGCAGCTGGGCCACCCCGCCCGGACTCGGCGAACCCAGCGGGCTCGGTGCGCTGCTGCGGGAATCGGTGCACCGGTGGAACCGGGACGTCAACGAACTGCGTCACCGGCGCACCGCGGTCGACGCCGCCATTCCCGAATTCGAACAGCGCGCCAACTCCCCCGCCGCCACCGACGACGACAAACGCGATCTGCGCACGGCTCGTGGAACGCTGCGATTGCTGTCGAAAACCATCAACGACCTCACCACCGAGCACTGGGTGGGCGTGCTCGAACGCTACGGCGTACTGCCCAACTACACCTTGCTCGACGACGCCGTCTCGCTGGATGTGGGCATCACCTGGATCGACCCCGATACCAACGAATATGCCGAGGACACCGCCAGTTACCAGCGCGGGTCTCGGGTGGCGCTCACCGAGCTCGCACCCGGCGCGACCTTCTACGCGCAGGGCCTGGCCGTGGAAATCGACGCCGTCGACCTCGGCGCGGGCGAATCCGCGATCCACACCTGGCGAATGTGCCCGTCGTGTGGTTGGGCGGGTATCACCCACGCCGCGGACCACTCTCCGCCGCCGAACCAGTGCCCCCGTTGCCACACCAGCGCCATTGCCGATGTGAGCCAACAGCTTCAGGTCGTGGAGATGGCCAAGGTCTCCGCCGAGGTTCGTCGCGATGAGGCCGCGATCAGCGATATCCGCGATGAACGCCGCAAAGAGTCGTTCACCGTGCTCGCCGCCGCCGATATCGATCCGGACAACATCACCAAACGCTGGTTCGTCGCCGAACAGGATTTCGGTGCGGAGTACTTGCGGCGCATGGATATTCGCTGGCTGAACATGGGCAAGCGCAACTCGCAGGGGGGCAAACGCACCATCGCGGGCAACACCACCACCGGCGGCCTGTTCCGGGTGTGCTCGGGGTGCGGGCAGCTCGACAAGGTCGCGGGCAAGAACGAGCCGCACGAACACCGCAGCTGGTGCCGGTATCGAAAGGCCGACGACGAGAAGCATGTTCGCGAGATCGCCCTGGCCCGGACGCTGCGCACGCAGGCTGTGCTGCTGCACTTGCCGAGCTGGCTCGAGTACGACTCGTTCGCGCACCCCAGTCTCAGTGCCGCGATCCTGCTCGGTCTGCGCCAGGTGATCGGCGGTTCACCCGAACACCTCGACGTTGCCGCGATCACCGACGCGCTGCACAACCCGAATCAGCGCGCGCTGCTCATTCACGACACCGTGCCCGGTGGCACCGGTTATCTCGCCGACTTCGCCAACCCGCGGCAGGTGTGGGAGGTGCTGGCCGCGGCACGCAAGGTCGTCAAGGACTGCGATTGCACCGACCGTCTGGCCTGCCACAAGTGCCTGCTGCCGTTCGCGCCGCCGCGTGAGCTCGACAAGGTCTCGCGAATCACCGCGGCCAAGGTGCTCGACGACCTGCTCGCGTGCCGGGAAGCCGAGCCGAATGCGGAAAGCTGGCTGGCCTCGGTCACTGAGGAAACGCCCGCGAAAAGCTCCAGTGCGGAGTCACCGTTGGAGAAGGAGTTCTACCGTGTCTTCACCGAACGGCTGACGACGATGGGCGCAACCATCATCGAAAAGCCCGGCACTCACGGCCCGACCGCCACAATCAGCTTGCCGGGCACCACGATTCGAACCTGGCAGCTCGAACCACAGGTCTTGATGGGCAACAGCCAGCCCGACTTCCAACTCAGGACCGCCGACCCGAACATTCCGATCATCGCGCTGTTCGCCGACGGCCGCCGATTCCACGCGACACCGGCGTGCAACCGCGTCACCGACGACGCTCGCAAACGCGAGATCCTGCGGTCCGGCGGTGTGGTGGTGTGGTCGTTCGGGCATGAAGACCTCGAGCGTTTCCGCGCCGCCCAACCGGTGCAGCCCGCGTGGTTCACCGACAAGCTGGCCGCGTTCACCCGCAAACACGGCAACCTCCAGCCGAAGCTGTTCAAGCTGCTGCACGCCGACCCCATCACCCAGCTGATCGAGTACATGCTCGACCCGGATCGACAAGCATGGGAAGCGGTCGGACGATGGCTTCCGCTCATGTTCATGCTCAACGAGCGGCACAAGGGCGACAGCGATGCCATCGCCAGCTGGGCCCTGGATCTCATCAACGGCACCGAATCATCACTCGCCGACGGTGAATACGCCTGCTGGTCCTACACCGATGGTCCGTTGACGTTGACCGCCGCCCTGCGCAAGGACACGAAAGCGCTCGACGCAATATTGGCATTCGATGACCGCGACGAGACACTCGAACTCGACAACGGTCGCGCATGGAAAGAGTGGTTGCGCCTATCCAACTGGTTCGGCCTCGCCGACCACGTGATCACCACACGAACCCTGCTCGCCGTGAACTCCACGGTCCCCGACCGTGGTCCAGACGCCACGGGCGCCGACCTCACCCCCGAGTGGCAAGTCCTCTATGACGACACCGTGTCCGATGCCGAACGCGAACTCATTCTCGGGCTCGCCGCGGCAGGCGCCCCAGTTCCGGTACTCGGAGTGGAAACTGATCGCGGCGACGTCATCGACATCGGCTGGCCGGACGCACGAATCGGGGTTCTCCTCGAAGACCCCAAAGCCACCAAAACCATGACCGAACAGGGCTGGACGATCTGCCCGGCCGATCCGACCGAGCTTGTCGAAGCGCTGAAGACGAACGGGGTGCTCTGATGGCGCACATCATCATGACCAGCATGAACAAGTCCGGCAGTGAGCTGGGCGGGCCGGTGAAACGTCGAGTCATCGATTTCCTCGACAATCTCCAAAACGACGAAACAGCGGCGGTGCCGCTGATCGAGCAGGTGCCCGACGCCGGCGATGCGCGAGTCCGGCTCGGGCGAATCGGGCTGGGCCACAGTGCGATTCTGTTCTCGGTCGCGCCCACAGGTGGCGAAGCGTCCTACGTCTTCATGGGCGCGTGGCCCGACGCCGAGGCCGCCGAACTCGCACCGCGGGCCGGGCTCAAGGTTAATCCGGTCAACGGGGTGCTCGACCTGGTGATCAATGAAGACAGCGAACCCACCGACGTCACGCCCGCGGCAGCGGTGGCCGCACGACGCGGATACCTCGCCGAACTCGGCTTCACACCGACGCAGCTCACCGAGGAACTCGGTCTCGACCCCAAGCTCACCGAACGAGTTCTCGCCGCCGAAGACGACCACGTCATCAATACGATCGCCGCCAATACCGAAGGTTGGCAGGCGGACGCGATTCTCGAACTGGCCTGCGGGGTGGCCATCGACGAGATCCGGGAGAAGTTGCGGCTGGTCGACAATCCCGTCGACACTTCGCTCGCCGAGGATGACCAGATCCTGCAGGCGCTGGAGCATCCCGCGTCGAAGATCCAGTTCACCTATGTCGGCGACAGTGCCGACGAGCTGCGCCGGGTCATCGAAGGTGGCAGTTTCGCGGCATGGCGCACGTTCCTGCATCCCGAACAGCGCGCCTACGCCGAAAAGCATTACAACGGCGCATTCCGGCTTTCCGGTGGTGCGGGCACCGGCAAGACAGTGGTGGCGCTGCACCGAGCACGCAACCTGTGGTGTCGCAATCCCGATGCCCGCATCGTCCTCACCACGTTCAACCGAACGCTCGCGCGCCAGTTGCGCATGGACTTGGAGGCGTTGGAGCCCGGCATCACGTTCGCGGACGCACCCGGCGCGGTCGGTGTGTACATCGACGGCGTGGACAAACTCGCCAGTGACGTCCTGTCACGGGGCACCGACCTCGCGCCGATCGCCGAGGCGGTACTGGGCAGCGCCACTGATGTCTCGTCGCGCCGCACCGATGTGCTCAAGCTCTGGCGCGAAGTCGTGAAGTCCGTGGACAGCACTCTGGATTCCCGACTGGCCACCCCGGCGTTCCTGGACAACGAGTACACCGCGGTCGTGCTCGCCAACCAGATCACCACCGTCGCCGACTACGCGAAAATCGCGCGCGCGGGGCGAGGTGTCCGGCTCAACCGTGCGCAGCGCATCGCGGTCTGGAAACTGATCGAGGCGTTCCGCCGTCGCAGCCGGATGGATGGCACGATCAGCTTCCCCGAGGTCCTGGCGTTGGCCGCGGAACTTCTGCGACGGCGCACCGATTCCGGCGCCGGGTTCCTCGCCGACCATGTGATCATCGACGAAGCCCAGGACCTGCACGCCACCCACTGGGCGCTGTTGCGCGCCCTGGTTGCCGAAGGGCCGGACGATCTGTTCATCGCCGAGGACTCACATCAGCGCATCTTCGGGCAGCCCGTTGTTCTGGGTCGGCTCGGTGTGAAGATCGTCGGCCGTTCGCGTCGGCTGACCTTGAACTACCGCACCACCGCCGAGAACTTGAAATTCGCCATCGACATCCTGTCGGGCGCGGACTACCACGATCTCGAGGAATCGGAAGAGTCCACTCACGGATACCGCTCGGCCAGAACCGGACCCGATCCGAAACTGCTGGCCTGCGATTCGCTGTCCGATGAACTCGAGCAAGTCACCGCACGGGTACGTGAGTGGCTCCAGCAGGGCACCGAACCGGCCAGCATCGCGATCCTGACCCGCGGCAAGAACGATCGCAGTCAGTTCGTGCGGGCACTGGGCGAGCGTGGCATCGAAGCTCGCGTCCTCGAGGACAATCCGGCCGGGCCGGGGCACGTGCAGGTGTTGACCATGCACCGGTCCAAGGGCATGGAGTTCGCGAAAGTGATCCTCGCCGGCGTGGACGACGCGCACGTCCCGGCCAAGTCGGTGCTGAACGAGGCACCCGAGGAGGAGCGAGCCGAGGCGGAACTGCGGGAGCGGTCCCTACTGTACGTCGCGGCCAGCCGCGCACGGGATCAGCTGGTGGTGACCTGGAGTGGACGACGATCGGCGCTGCTGGATTCGGTACCGCAGTAGCGAGCTCGGTACCGCTCAATACCCTTGCCTGGCAATAATATCGGTGCGCTGACACAACGCAGGGTCAGCCGCCGACCGGACTGAACAGAGGTTTTACTGTGGCGATGGTCGTGCTGGCGGCAAACACCAGATCGATGCCGAAGCTCGATGGGTCGATCAAAGACAAGATCTTCGACTTCTTCGCGAAAGTGCGCGCCGACGACACCGCCCCCGGGCTGCACATCGAACCGCTCAAGGGCGCGGTCGATACCCGCGTTCGGACCGGCCGCGTAGACCTGAACTATCGGGCGATCATGTTCCGGGTCGACGACAAGTACGGTGACGCCACCTACATCTACTTCGGCACGTGGAAACACGATGAAGCCAACAAATTGGCCGTGAAGTCGACGCTGCGGGTCAACCCGGTCAACGGCGTGCTGGAAGGCATCGTCGGCCAGCTCGACGGCAAGGCCGACCGCAAAAAGCGGTCGGTGGTGCCCGATCCCGGTGGCGTGCTCGCCAAGCTCGCCGCGCAGCCGATGCTGGGCTACCTCATCCGTGCGGGTTACGTGCTCGAACAACTCACCGACCGTCTCGGTCTCGACGCCGATCTCGCCGCGGAGGTGCTCGCCGCACCCGATCAAGACGGCGTGTTCGCGGTCGCGCAGACCACCTACGTCGCCTGGCAGCAGAACGCGATCCTGGACCTGGCGGTCGGCCGATCCATCGACGACATTCGCGAAGCGCTCGGTTTCACCGAGCAACCGCTGGATGCCGAGCTCGACGAGGACGAGCAGATCCTGGCAGCCCTGGCACACCCGGCCACCAGGATGCAGTTCACCCTCGTCGACGACAACGACGAACTGCGCCGCGTCATCGAAGAGGGCGACTTCAAGGCCTGGCGAACGTTTCTGCATCCGAATCAGCGCAAGTTCGTGGAGAAGCAGCAGCGCGGGGCATTCCGGCTGTCCGGCGGAGCGGGCACCGGCAAAACCGTTGTCGCCCTGCACCGCGCACGACACCTGGCTCAGTGCAATCCCGACGCGCGCATCGTCTTGACGACCTACAACAAGACCCTGGCCAAAACGCTGCTCGATGATCTGCGCGCGCTCGACCCGACGCTGCTCATCGCCGATAACCCCGGCGACCGCGGCATCTACGTGGCGGGTATCGATCGGCTGGCCGCCGCGCACCTGCGACGCAACAAGGATCAGGACGAGGCGTTCGCCGCGGTGTTCGGTCCGGGTGCCGGGGTTCGGAATCGCAAGAACCTCAAACCCGAACGCGACTGGACCGAGGCGATCGCGGCCACGAAGACGACCCTGGATCCGCGCCTGGCCAACCCGTCGTTTCTCAACGCCGAGTACCACAGTGTGGTGCTCGGCAACCAGGTGACGA
Organism: Nocardia sp. NPDC058640; assembly: GCF_042716995.1. Taxonomy (NCBI): domain Bacteria; kingdom Bacillati; phylum Actinomycetota; class Actinomycetes; order Mycobacteriales; family Nocardiaceae; genus Nocardia; species Nocardia sp. NPDC058640. The sequence continues at coordinate 27,109 of NZ_JBHXRG010000006.1, read as the reverse complement.
CCCTGCAGGAATACCTCAAGGTTCCGCGGGCCGGGCGAGGCGTGCGGCTGAGTCGGCCGCAACGAGCCGCGGTCTGGCAGCTGGTCGAACAGTTCCGCAAGTCGGGCCGCACCGCGGGACACCTCACTTTCCCCGAAGTCTTGGCCGTCGCGGCCGCCGACCTGCGATGGCGCGCCGAGACCACGGGCAACAGCGTGGCCGATCACGTGATCGTCGACGAGGCGCAGGATCTGCACGCCACCCACTGGGCAATGCTGCGCGCGCTGGTCGCCGAAGGCCCCAATGACCTGTTCATCGCCGAGGATTCCCATCAGCGCATCTACGGTCAGCCGGTGGTGCTCAGTCGGCTCGGTATCAATATCCGTGGCGGGCGCTCGAGCAAACTCACCCTGAACTACCGCACCACCGCCCAGAACCTGCATTTCGCGATCGGCATCCTCGAGGGAACGCAATACCGGGACCTGGAGGAAGGCGAGGAGTCCACCGCCGGCTACACCAGTGCCCGACTCGGCCCTGCGCCGCGGTTGGTCCAATGCCCTTCCGCCATCGACGAATTGCAGGCAATCGCCGATCAACTCACGACGTGGATCAACACCGATGGCATCAACCCCGGCGATATCGCGGTGCTCACCCTCGGCGTGCAGGAACGGAATCAGGTGGTGCGGGCGCTGGGCGAACGTGGTGTCCCCGCTGAAGTCCTCGACGAGGAGTTGCCCACCGGAGACCGGGTTCAGGTGCTGACGATGCACCGTTCCAAGGGCATGGAATTCCGGTGCGTGATTCTGGCCGGTGTCGATCGCGACCACGTGCCGTCGCAGCAGCGACTACGTGGTGTGCCCGAGGAAGAGCTGGGTGAGGCACAGCAGCGGGAGCGGTCGTTGCTCTACGTCGCGGCCAGTCGTGCGCGAGATCAGCTGGTAGTCACCTGGAGTGGCCAGCTCACCGACCTGGTGAACAAGTAGGCGAAGTGGGGGGGCGCCCCCTCGTGGGTGTGCCCCAGCCCCAATAAAGGCAAAATAAACGATTTTAAACACGCGGCGGGGGGGGTTTTCTGCACCCCCCCCAAACGATAAACCCCCGCGGCCC